>CAZJIU010000150.1:0-1614 GCA_964546145.1 uncultured bacterium | reverse complement strand
CCAAATTCTGCTGCATCTTCGAAAATATCCTGATAATAAGCCATCACAGATTGCCCGTCACCACCGAAAAAATCCACCTTAATTCCACGTACCCCTATTTCTTTAAGTCGCCTGAATTCCTTGAGACGATCGGCATGGGACAGCAGTTTACTCTTTGGGCTGTAGGTTGTTGTATTCCAGTCACCCGAGGAATTATACCAGACAATTATGCCAACATTCTTCGATTTAGCATAGGTTGTGAGATCACCTAATTTTTCATAACCTATTTTCCAGTCCCAATCGGCATCTATCAGACAATATTCCCAGTGCATTTCGGCAGCATATTCGATAAATCTCTTTTGGACATTATAGACGGTCGAATCGTCTTTTAAAAGCACCCAGCTCCAGGATGAGCGTCCCGGCTTTACATAAGAAATATCACCAAACCTGGCTGGTTCAGCTAGATCGGTTCCCAAGGTTGATTCCACAATATTTTTCAACCCTTTACCGATCGCAATAATCCGCCAGGGCGTACTCCAGGGCAAGGATGAGGTTGGTTTCAAGACTCCTCCTGGAATCACTTCCGCCGGTTGAGGAAAATCAACATATATGATATGGTTTGTCGTATCCTGCTGCAGGCGACAGCCGCAATAATTTCGGTCAGGAGCTATCTCGCTGATCAATAGCCAAAAATCGCCATTCTGAAAGAGTGCTGGGAAAGCCCAGCCCGGTACACTATAAGGCAGTTCTTCTAATAATACACCCTGCCAGTAGTATTCTTCATAGCCAGGATTGACCTGACACCAGCCCGATTTTGCCTCAGCCAGCGCCTGAATGAAGGCTTTGGTCTGCGGCGTAAAATGAAATTCGCTGATTTCCTTGTTAATCGTTTTCAAGTCATTCGATTGCTCTGGGAAAATATAGCGAAAGGCAACCCCGTCATCGGAAATCCTGAAGACTATATCCATCTTTAGACCGGTACTATTTGATAGGTAAAAACGCTGCTCATTGCCGGTATAACTGCAATATCGTCTTTTGCCCTGGAACATCTTATATTCGCAATTAATCGGGCAAATTGCGGACACCGAATCGAGCGTCAGACCATTTGCGAAATCGGCATCTTCCCGTACTACGCCCAGTTGCGAAGCCTGAATAACTTCCTCACCGCAACAGGCAACTCGATAAGTAACGTTCCCTTCGGGTGATCTATTAAATTTGACAGTAATATTGCCATCCGGACTTGTTAGGCGATGACTCAATTTGTCGGTTCCCCCACAACTTTTCATTATCGAAAATGCCGAAAATGAGATTAAAACCGTAAAACCTAAAATTACAATTTTCATTTTATCCAATACCTCCATAATTAATTAGCCTTAATGACTTAGTATGAAGTTTTACGACTACTTTCGATGAGAAGATACTGCACCGAATACGGCGGTAAATCAAAAACAAGTCGGGATTTAATTTCCACTGAGAAGGCTTTAATTTCCTCAAAATTGGTGGGTCCGCCTGCCGGCAGCTCAGAACCAATACCATTGATAAAAACCTGCAATGAAAAATCGCCGTTGTCCTTTCCTCCTGTCAGGAGATACCAGTAGCACTGCTTGCCAACATTGAATTTATCAAACTTCAATT
>CAZJIU010000149.1:0-1628 GCA_964546145.1 uncultured bacterium | reverse complement strand
ACGCCCGCCGAATTTTTACCTTTGACATAAATCGTATAAGATTGACCATCAATTAATTGATCCAGCGTTAGAATTGGGTGATCCCCCAATGACAACTCTTCACTCCAATTTCCCAGTGGATCATTAACCGCATATTTATAATGGGTTATGCCGGGTCCGGCGATGATCAGCGCTACAGTTGCTTGACTGGTGATACTATCCGGTTCGCCTGTAATCGAAGCACCAGCGGGAACGGCAGCGCCCATATCCAATCCGTTCGGTCCGGTGCCGATGCAAGGTGAAATACTTTGCAACTGATAATTGTGATTTTGGTAGTCAACGAATTGAGGATCGCTGTCCAGATTGCCAATCCCTAAACTGAGGAAATTTTCCGGAACCACAGAATGATTGACGGAAATTTCCGGATCATCCCCGGTCTGGGCAGTTTGATTACTGAATAAATTTGTGTTTTGCCAGAAGATATTGCCATCGAAGGTCGCTCCTCGACCGGGATCGACGCCGCGATCAGGCCATTCGCCAAAATTGATTGCTGCTAAAGAACTATTTACGATTACATTGTTTTCGGCGCGCATAAAACAATTTTCTTTAAGCAAGATCGCGTGATCGTTATTGTAAAATATATTCCTAACAACTGTAATTTCGGATGATTTGTCATTGAAAAGACCGGTGGCAATGGCATTTGAGGTACTGGTGGTGGTATTATTTTTGTGAAAATTCATAAAAATATTACCTTCGATATGGGCATCACAACCATCCAGATCAAGACCATCATCACTGCCGCCGAGGAAGATATTATTGTAAAGCTGTAAAATTGGACCTGGGCGCTGGCAATAAGAGAAGTCGATCACGTCATTGTAACCGGTTGTTGGATTGAAGATATTATTGTCAAAGATTAAATATTCGTTATTACTCAGATTTTCCCCGTGAAGCGGCTCGACCTCCTCAACTGGTGGAAACAGGGAGTTGCGCACTAACAGGTAGGGATGATTAACCTCGATGATGGTTTTATTGGTTGATGTCCAGGTTAGATTATCAATCAATAATTTTGAAGATTGAACCAGGATCACCTGATTTTGGTGGTCACCATACTCCATATCAATATTCAACAATTGGTTATCTGCAAGGGTATGTTGAAAGCTGATACCGTCCCAGGATTCATTAGAGTCGGGAGGACGGGTTAATAGAATTCGGTCATTTTCGTTTCCCTCGGCGCTGAGACAGCCACCAGCTTCGATAGTTATCCCGGTACCAGGATTGAAATAGACTATCGCACCTGCTTCGATTTTCAAAGTCACATTGTCAGGTACGATCAGATCGCCGGTAATTTGCCAGGGACTGGCGCTTTTGGAGATTGTTGTATCGGCGGACAGCCTGCCGGAAAGGGTACTTTCTGCCACATCCAGGTTTGTATTCCGGGATTTGGAAGGTAGATATCCGGCATGGATGATATTATAAAATGAACTTACCAGAATTGCGATTGCTATTACTTTCCAACTATTAACAAGTATTTTCATGACGTTAAAGTCTCCGGGATTTTTAGCCTACATTTAAGATTACTTATATATTAAATTGAACCACAAACAGTAATTATCTCAAGAAGATCAGCTTGTTATTTTCAATCTGGCTGG
>CAZJIU010000148.1:0-1678 GCA_964546145.1 uncultured bacterium | reverse complement strand
TTTGGACAGTTAAAACTAATCGGAATAGCTACAGCGCGGCTCTGATTATTGATGCTGCCGGGGCATCATCCGGGAATTTAGGAAAACTTATGAATATTGATGTGCCGGTTTATCCTGAATCACATGAGGCTGGGATTACCGAACCAGCCCAACGTTTTTTTGAGCCCATGATTGTTGATACCAGACCTGCCAAGGGCTCTGCCAATTATTACTTTTACCAGAATGCGAATGGACAGGTTGTTTTTTGCCTGACTCCGGAACCCGGTATACCGGGAACCGACTGCGATAACACCTCGATCTTTTTGCCCCAAGTAACTGAAAGAATGATCGAACTTTATCCGCGGCTGCGCAATCTGCGGGTACGACGCACCTGGCGTGGACTTTACCCCATGACGCCTGATGGTTTACCAATTATTTCGTACACCCAGGAATATCCCAATTATCTAATAGTCAGTGGCATGTGCGGTCAGGGTTTTATGATTGGTCCCGGATTGGGCAAAATCCTATCCGAAATGATCGTTGATAACATCAGGGAATACGATGATATTTTGCGTCAATTGAGTCTATATCGGCAATTCGCCATAAAAGAAATTCTGAAATAAACTATCCTCAATCAATTTTTTTCATAAAAATTATCTCCCGATTTTGTATTTTAGTCACCGAATTCGCAGGAGGAGTTACATAAAAATGAACCGAATCTCTAATAAAACCAGGTCTATCAAGCCGTCTCCGACGATGGCGATGAATACCAGGGCTAAGGAAATGATCGCCCAGGGCGTGAATGTGATTAATTTCGGAGTGGGCGAACCGGATTTCGACACCCCTGATTATATTAAACAGGCTGCGATCCAGGCGATTCAGGACAACTTTACCCGTTATACTGCCGCCGCCGGGATTCCCGAGCTACGCAAGGCAATTGCAGCTAAACTCGAATCCGACAATCACCTGAAATATCAACCGGAAGAAATTTTAGTAGCACCGGGCGGTAAAATTGTAATTTCAACAATTCTGACGGCAATTTGCGATCCCGGTGACGAGGTCATCATTCCGGTGCCATATTGGGTCAGCTATCCGGTCCAGGTAGAATTGGCGGATGGAATTCCGGTTTTCCTGGAAGCAAGCAAGGATACGGATCTCAAGATTACCGCCAATCAACTGGATAATCTGTTAAACTCATTGAAAAAACAAAAAGACTTGATTTTAAATTCACCAAGTAATCCAACCGGTGCAGTATATTCTCAAGCAGAGATAACTCAGATTGCCGAAGTATGTCAAAAATATGACCTTCTGATTCTGTCTGACGAAATCTATGAGAAACTAATTTATGATGGCGAAAAACACTATTCCATCGCCCAGGTATCCGAAGACATTAAAAACTGTACAATCGTGATCAACGGCGTTTCCAAAGCTTATGCCATGACCGGCTGGCGTCTGGGCTATGCTGCCGGACCAATTGAAATCATCAAAGCCACGGTTAACATTTTGAGCCAAACGGCATCCTGCGTCAACTCAATCACTCAAAAAGCCGCCGTCGTTGCCTTGACCAAGGAGGATGGCAGTATTGAAAAGATGCGCCGGGAATTTGAAAAACGGCGTGACTTCATTGTCACTGAAATTAACCAAATTCCACATGTAAGCTGCATTCGTCCTAAAGGCGCTTTCTACACCATGGTGGATA
>CAZJIU010000147.1:0-1740 GCA_964546145.1 uncultured bacterium | reverse complement strand
AAGTTTTATTGATTACTTACTACTGGCCGCCTGCAGGAGGACCTGGAGTTCAGCGTATATTGAAATTCGCCAAATATCTGCCGGAATTCGGCTGGAAACCGGTAATCATGACCGTCGAAAACGGTGATTACCCGGCGATTGATCAAAGCCTCCTGCCAGACATCCCACCGAACATATCAATATATAAAACGCGATGTTGGGAACCTTTCCGATTCTACCGCAAATTATCGAAAATCAAAAACGACACCGGAATCCCGACTTTTGTACTAAATCCTCATCAAAACGAAAAAGCAGCTGCTCGATTAACCCGCTGGTTGCGCGCCAATTTCTTCATTCCTGACGCACGCATTGGCTGGGTCTTACCGGCACGCCGTTTAGGATTAAAATTAATTAAAACCGAAAAAATTGATCTGATCTGGTCATCTTCACCGCCGCACTCCTTGCAATTAATTGCTCAATACTTAGCCTACCACACCGGCGTAAAGTGGATTGCCGATTTACGTGATCCCTGGACCGAAGCTTTCTGGCAGCGGGAACTTCCGACAACTTTGCCAGCATGTATGATAAATTCCCACCTCGAACAACAGGTACTTAATTCGGCAACGACAATAACCACCGTCAGTTCCGGATTACAAAAACTCTTCAAGCAAAAGACGCCTCAGCCATGCTATGTGATTCCAAATGGCTTTGATCCAGAAGATTTTGCAGGGCTACCGCCACGATCGAAAAATGAACGCTTTACGATTGTCTATACCGGTAATCTCGGGAAAGACCAGTCAATGCTGCCATTAATTAATGCATTGCAAAAATTGCCAGAGCACTATCATTCAAAAATAGCTGTGCATTTTTGGGGAGACCTGCACCCACAAATCAAATTAGAGTTGCAAAAACTGCCCTTAAAAATAGAGTTACAGCTTAAATCATATCAAAATCACAAGCGTGCTATCAAAACGATTCATCAAGCCGATATGTTACTTCTGATAATCCCCGACACACCCGATAATCAGGGCATTGTCACCGGTAAGCTATTCGAATATCTGGCAACGGGCAATCCGATCCTCGCTATCGGGCCAATTAATGGCGATGCCGCGCAAATCATCCGCGAAACCCGAACCGGCGATATTTTCGATTATGCAACTGATTTATGTCCTGCATTACAAAATGCAATTGACAATTGGGAGAAGAATATCAAACTAAAATCAATAACTTCTGCTATTTCTGGCTATTCGCGTCGTAATCTTACCGAAAAGTTAGTGGACGTATTTAATGCGGTGCTGCAATGAAATTGCATAAAAAGTTTTTCATGCTACAGAAACTAATCACTGACCTAAAGCAGAGTTCTATTCCTTTTAAACCGAACGAGGACAATCAATCAGAGAAACTCGGCTATTATTATTTCCGCTTTGAAGAAGATTTTAAACATCTCAATCGTCTGCTAGCCAATCTTGATAAGGATGGGATTCCTCTCAACACAACCTACATTGATGTAACCGAAAAAAAATTACACTATTACCCGATTTCAATTGGGCAATATGGCTTGGCGCTATTTCATTCCTATTTAAATACAAATAGCGCGGATAAACATGCTCATTTCTTGCGGATTGCCGACTGGTTTGTTAAAAACGCCCAGCATGATGACCGGCTGGGTGCTTTCTGGTTAACCGATGTGCCCAAGCCCGAGTATCACGTCTTTTCTCCCTGGAAATCGGCTTTTGCCCAAAGCCGGGCGCTTTCGATTTT
>CAZJIU010000146.1:0-1855 GCA_964546145.1 uncultured bacterium | reverse complement strand
CAAGCAGAAGAATCGAGATGATTGATATAACCCGGTTGGTTAATCAGGCAATTGGCAAAATAGATATCCAGGAAGGAATATGTACGGTCTACTGCCCACATACAACTGCTGGTTTGACAATCAATGAGAATGCCGACCCTGATGTTGTCCATGATATTTTAATGAAATTGAATTCGCTAATACCGGCTCACGAGGGGTATCGGCATCTCGAAGGCAATGCCGATGCTCACATCAAATCCACTCTTGTGGGGCAGAGTGTTCAGCTGATTATTGCGCATAATAAACTGCAGCTGGGAACCTGGCAGGGCGTTTATTTCTGTGAATTCGATGGTCCGCGCCACCGTAATATCTGGATTCAGGTGACCTGATTTTAACTATAAATTGATTCAAGGCAGGCTAAAAATAAAGGCGGATATATTATATACCCGCCTTTACTGTTTGTCAGCAAAAAGATTACTTCTTGTTCAATTGATCGAAAACGCCCAAGGCAATTCCGCCCAGCAGCAGAGTTTGAGCAAAACTGTTCCAGGCGGCGGCTGTGATAATAACCGCATGTCCGACCAACTGGGTGATAATGCCCAGGATAAGTGCGACGATTGCGGCAACTATTGCGATAAGAACCCACGTTTTCATAATCCCTCCTGATTTAAAATTTTTTTAGTTAGGTAAATATTAACATTTGTAATCTAATTTGTCAATGTTAAAGATAGAATTATTTTTAAGTATTATGGTGTGAGTTCTTTTTCCGAGCTGGCAATGATCAGTGTTCCGCAACTATCGCTCCAGACGTTCGTGGAAGTGCGTACCATATCAAGCAGCCGGTCAACAGCTAAAATTAAACCGATTCCTTCCAACGGGAGACCGACAGCCCTAAGTACAATGGTCATCATGACCAGACCCGCCATGGGAACTCCGGCGGCGCCAATCGAGGCTAATAAAGCCGTTATTACTACCATAGCCTGATCCATAAGAGAGAGTTCGATTCCATAAACCTGTGAGATGAAAATTGCTGCTACGCATTCATATAAAGCCGTGCCGTCCATATTGATGGTAGCTCCGAGAGGTAGAACGAAACTGGAAATTTTATTGGATATGCCGGCATTTTCTTCGGCACACTCCATGGTAAGTGGCAAAGTAGCCGAAGAGGAAGCAGTAGTGAAGGCCGTCAGTAATGCTGCCCCCATATTTTTTAGATGCTGGAATGGATTCCTGTGTGAGAAAAGGATTATCAAAATCGGTAAATTGATGAAGTAATGCCAGATCAAACCAGTAAGGACGGTAATAAAATATAATCCCAGTGAGCGAAATACTTCGATTCCGGTCGTGGCGACTATTCTGGCTACCAGCCCGAATACTCCAATTGGTGCAAATCCGATAATAAAATGAGTAATCTTCAGCATGACTTCGAAACCGGCGTTGAAGAAATCGGTCAATAAATTCCGATACTTGTCCGCTAATCTGGTAATAAATACTGCCAGCAGAATGCAGAAAAAGATAATTGGCAGGATTTCGCCCTGCGCCATCGCCGCGATGGGATTTTCCGGAATCAATCGAAACAGAATATCCTTCAAACTGGCAGTAGCGAGTTGATCCTGACTGACCGCTGCGGTCAAACCCAATTCGACACCAACGCCGGGACGAATCAAATTTACTAAAAAAAGACCGGTAAAGATGGCAATCAGGCTGGAACCGAGATAGTAAATCAGGGTTTTCAAACCCAGTCGCCCCAGGTTTTTCGAGGTTCCCAATCCCAGCACGCCGGAGGTAATTGAAGTGAAAATTAATGGTACAATAATCATTTTTAATCGAAAAAATTCCCCGATGCTTGCGTCGGGGTAGAGGACTCGCTAACTTT
>CAZJIU010000145.1:0-2040 GCA_964546145.1 uncultured bacterium | reverse complement strand
TCAACGGTTCTCCCGGCAAAGATGACCGATTGAGCGAATTAACCGATAAATCGGACAGTATAAAACCGCAGCGTTTTGAGCTATTGCAAAATTATCCAAATCCTTTCAACCCGATAACTTCAATCGCATTCAAGATTGCTTCCGACACCCAGGTTCGCCTGCAAATCTATAATATTCTCGGTGAAAGAGTTGCGACGCTAGTTAATCAAAAGCTGGCAAGCGGCAATTATACCATTCGCTGGAATGCCTCACAATTCCCATCGGGAATCTACTTCTACGTTTTAAAAGCCGGCAATTTCACCGAAGTTAAAAAAATGATGCTGCTGAAGTGACAATCGGCAACAGTCAATCCAAAGTGAAAGATCAATTATCCCGTAGAAAATTCCTGAATATCATTGGCAAGGGCACTGCCGGCTTATTCTTCGCCCCTTTCTTGAAATCGACTGGTATCAAGGCTTCTACGCATCAACTTGATCCTCCTTATTTAGCCCAGGTTGCGATTACGCCAGCCGATAATTACGAGCAGACTTATATTAAACAGAAAGTCCAATATCTATTCGAAATCCTTGGCGGTATCAGTGATCTCGTCAAAAGCGGCGATAAGGTCGCCATTAAAATAAACCTCACCGGCGGATCCAGCAGTGTCAACCACAATAACTGGGAAAATACCTGGACTAATCCAGAAATCCTTAGAGCTGTTGGCGAATTAATAATTGATAGCGGTGTTAGTGGGAATGATATTTATATCGTCGAGGCTCTCTGGGATACGGCTTCTTTCAATGATTATGGATATCAAGAGGTTCAGCAGAGTCTGGGCGCGCAGCTGGTGAATCTCAACAATCCGGCTCCCTATTCGGCCTTCATAGATAAAGCCGTTGGTGAGAAAAAATTCTACTATAGCTCGTTTAAAATGAATCAGATTCTGAGCGATGTTGATGTTTATGTTTCCATAGCCAAAATGAAGCAGCACTACAACGCCGGAGTAACTCATTCGATCAAAAACCAGATTGGGACTGTACCACTACAATATTATACCCAGCCAGATAAACCCGGTTATCGCTCCGCGCTGCATTATGATGGCGGCAATATCAATACCCATCTCCCCCGCTCTATCTGCGATCTGTTTCTTGCCCGTCCGGTCAATCTGGCAATCATTGACGGGATTAAAAATGCCGAAGGTGGAGAGGGGCCCTGGGATTCCACTTTTCAGACAGCTGCATATAACGTTTTACTCGCCGGCAAGGAGGCCGTCGCAACCGATAGTGTGGCTTCCTTCCTGATGGGCAATGATCCGGCAGCCGCAAAATTCCAATTACCCGACGGTCACCAATGCGACAATTATCTGGAACTCCTGCACCAGAAAGGTCTTGGCACCAACCAGCTGAGCGAGATCGAAATCCTCGGTGATGGCGCTGGACTGGTAGACGCGGTAATCCCGGAATACAAACATATCATACCAGAACACTATCAACTATTTCAGAACTTCCCCAATCCATTCAATTCGAGCACGGCAATAAAATTTTACCTGCCGCGGGCTGAAAATGTAACGATCAAGATATACGATCTCAGCGGTCAGGAGTTGGAAACGTTGATTAAAAGTTCATTCTCTGCCGGACAGCATAAGCTGTACTGGTCACCTAAAAATCTGCCCAGCGGAATATATTTCTACCAGATGCAAGCAGGTCAATTTTCAGCCAGCCGGAAAATGATTTACGCAAAATAATTACACTCCCCGGTTAATTTGGAAGTATTGTAGACTATTCTATATTTAGAAAAAGAAAATGAAGTCGCGATCCAAACTAGCTCCTTTGCGATGGTTATCCATCTTGCCTGGATTAATCGTAATAACCAGTTGCGGCGGAAGTGATTCTACCATTAAATCAAGCCATCCAATTGACCGCCAGGCACTCGTCCGGCGTCATATTCCCCAATTAAACCAACCCGACAAACTTTCACCTTTCAGCGTCGGTAATGGCGAGTTTGCTTTTACCGTTGATTTTACCGGCTTGCAGACTTTTCCCGAACTCTATGAAACCGGCA
>CAZJIU010000144.1:0-2160 GCA_964546145.1 uncultured bacterium | reverse complement strand
CAAGCAGAAGAATCGAGATGATTGATATAACCCGGTTGGTTAATCAGGCAATTGGTAAGACCGATATCAAGGAAGGAATATGTACGGTCTACTGCCCACATACAACTGCTGGTTTGACAATTAATGAGAATGCCGATCCTGATGTTGTCCATGATATTTTAATGAAATTGAATTCGCTGGTACCGGCTCATGAAGGATATCAGCATATTGAAGGTAATGCCGATGCCCACATCAAGTCGACCCTTGTCGGGCAGTATGTGCAGCTGATCATTTCAGGTAATAGATTGCAGCTGGGAACCTGGCAGGGGATTTATTTCTGTGAATTCGATGGTCCGCGCCACCGCAATATCTGGATTCAGGTTCGTTGAATTAGACGGAAAACTGATTCAAGACAGGCTAAAAATAAAGGCGGATATTTAACATACCCGCCTTTACTTTTTGTCAGAAAAAAGTTACTTCTTGTTCAGTTGATCCAGAACACCCAGGGCAATTCCACCCAGAAGAAGAGTCTGGGCAAAACTATTCCAGGCGGCAGCTGAGATAATAACTGCATGACCAACTAACTGTGTAATAATCCCCAGGATCAGCGCGACAGCTGCAGCGACTACTGCAATAAGAACCCACGTTTTCATAATCCCTCCTGATTTAAAATTTTTTAGTTAGGTAAATATTAACATTTGTAATCTAATTTGTCAATGTTAAAGATAGATTTATTTTTTCGTATTATAGAGTAAGTTCTTTTTCCGAGCTGGCAATGATCAGTGTTCCACAACTGTCGCTCCAGACGTTCGTGGAAGTACGTACCATATCAAGCAGTCGGTCAACCGCCAGGATTAACCCGATTCCTTCCAGTGGGAGACCGACGGCCTTAAGCACAATGGTCATCATAACCAGACCAGCCATGGGAACACCAGCGGCGCCGATGGAGGCTAATAAAGCTGTTATCACTATCATGGATTGATCCATGAAGGAGAGTTCAATTCCGTAAGCCTGAGCAATAAAAATTGCCGCGACACACTCATATAAAGCCGTGCCATCCATATTGACGGTAGCACCCAGGGGCAGCACGAAACTGGAGATTTTATTGGATATGCCGGCATTTTTTTCGGCGCACTCCATAGTAAGCGGCAGGGTGGCTGAAGAGGAAGCGGTGGTGAAAGCCGTTAGCAAAGCTGCTCCCATATTTTTTAAATGCTGGAATGGATTCTTGCGTGAGAAAAGAATTATTAAAATCGGTAAATTGATTAAGTAGTGCCAGATTAAACCGCTGAGTACGGTAACGAAATATAATCCCAGTGAGCGAAATACTTCAAGTCCGGTTGTGGCAACAATTCTGGCAACCAGACCAAAAACTCCAATCGGCGCAAATCCAATAATAAAATGAGTAATCTTTAGCATGACTTCGAAACCGGCATTGAAGAAATCGGTTAATAAATTCCGATACTTATCTGCTGACTTGGTGATGAATATTCCGAGCAGGATGCAGAAAAAGATAATTGGCAGGATTTCGCCCTGCGCCATTGCCGCAATGGGATTTTCTGGAATCAATCGAAACAGGATATCCTTTAGACTGGCGCTAGCGAGCTGATCCTGACTGACTACCGCGGTTAAGCCCAATTCGACGCCAACGCCGGGGCGAATCAAATTTACCAGGAGAAGACCGGTTAAAATGGCAATCATGCTGGAACCAAGATAATAAACCAAGGTTTTTAAGCCTAATCGCCCCAAATTTTTTGAAGTTCCTAGTCCCAGTACGCCGGAGGTAATTGAAGTGAAAATTAATGGTACAATAATCATTTTTAATAGTCGGAGAAAGATATTTCCCAGCAAGTCAGCGGAGGGAACAATCGCTTCCCGGAAACTAAAACCTGCCAGTGCACCTAGCCCAATGCCGATTAGAATCCAGACGGTCAAAGGTATTTTGCTGATTTTTTTGAAAATTCGGGAAATCATTATTGTGGAAATTGTTTAGATTTGGCATAAAGTTATCAAACCGTTGTGGAATTACAAATATATTACACCTGTTCAGTCTGCCATATTTTTATTGAATAATTGCCTAAAAGAAATCATATTTCGTTAGATATGTTATACAATCAAAATCAATCACCAATGAGGCCAAAGAAGAGCAGACCGGTAAATATTTTTCTGCTTTTTATTATC
>CAZJIU010000143.1:0-2167 GCA_964546145.1 uncultured bacterium | reverse complement strand
TTCTGTCAACGATTTTTCCTGGTTTGGGTAAAGCGTATATAAAACGTCCCGGCGACGCCATATTTGCCGGTGCAATGACCAGTTTCGCTGCATTAGTTACCTGGCGTGCGTTTGAATCCAATTTGTTGGTGACCGGTGTGATAACCTCCGGAATCACTCTATCTTTCTATCTGGGAACAATCTATGGTAGTTACATCGGGACCCAACTCTATAACGAATCTCTGCGTGAAAAAATAGCAGAGCGGCTGGAAAAACTGAATCCCATGTTAAGAAATCCCTACTGGCTGAAATGGTAAAAAAAGTAATTGCGCTAATCGAAATTTTACTGCCCACCTTAATCTGGGCTTCCGGACTCGGCGACTATTACTTCGAAAAGGAGTTTTACTTTGAAGCAATCACTGAATACAAACGCCAGCTATTTTTTGATCAAACTGGTAAAAAAGATGAGCTACTCTTAAAAATCGCTAAAGCCTATTATCAAGCCGGGCAAAAGAGTCAGGCCGAAGAGCCGTTAATCGAGGCAATTGGCGACACTGAACAATCACCTGAAGACCGTCAATGCCTGATTCTGCTGGCTAAAATTCACTGGGATAATTATGATTACGAAGCCATGCGTGGGGTTCTAAATCTTCTTGAATCCAAGAGTGATTCTCTCCGGCTGGAACATATAACCTATATCCGTACCTGGAGCTACATCTATGAAGCCCAGTGGCAGAGCGGGATTGAGCAACTGCATAATGTCCACTGCATTGATACTACCGCCTTGATATCCGCAATTAACGGTATTAAAAATGTCCCCCAAAAATCAAAAACCCTAGCCTCATTGATGTCGAACATCGTTCCGGGCACCGGGCAGCTATATGCCGCTGATTACCAGAATGCGCTATTCTCTTTTCTGCTAGTTAGTTCTGTAACTGGCTCAATCATCTGGAATATTGTAGAGGAAGCTTACTTTATTGCTGCCACCAAGTACCTTTTTCTCTTTTCCCGCTACTCAAGGGGCGGATTACGCAATATTGCCCGCAAAATTGACCGCGATAATGTCAACCGTATCGGTGACTATTTGAAAACCGTTTCAGTCAAATTCCCACCCCCGATTGAGCTGCTCGAACAGTTATAACACTCGTTGGAATATTTTAACAGATAAAATCTGGTTCAATCGAAGGTTAATTTTATCTCAGCCAATCAGAGCTAATTCACTTGAAATCCAGAGCCGTAATTGTTACTTTGTACTTGAAAAGGATATTATATGGATCGCCGACAATTTTTAAAAACAACAACTCTCATCGCCGGTGCAAGCCTTCTTTCGACTAAATCCGGCTTTGCTAAAACATCTCAGGCACCATCGGTTATTATCGTTAAAAACAGTACACCTGCTCAAATGGCTGAAAAAACCTTCGAACTTTTAGGCGGAATCTCGAGATTTATATTAAACGGTGACGTTGTCCTATTGAAGCCGAACATCAGCTGGGATCGGCGCCCTGAATATGCGGCTACTTCCAATCCCGAGCTGGTTTCCGCAATTGTCAAACTCTGTCTGAATGCCGGTGCCAAGAAAGTCATAATTCTCGATAATACCTGCAATGATGCCCGGCGTTGTTATCCAAATAGTACAATTCAGGAAGTTGCTACTGCAGCTGGTGCCGATGTTCGCTTTGTGCGTGAAAATCATTTCGTCGAAACTCCGATTCCCGGTGGTACTAGTCTCCACAGTTGGCTAATCCATCGCGAGGTTTTTGAGGCTGACAAAATCATCAATCTACCGATCCTTAAGCATCACTCCCTCTCGGGAATTACGATCGGATTTAAAAATATGATGGGATTAACTGGCGGCAATCGCGGCCGCATTCATAATCCCTTTTCCGAACGGATTGTTGATCTTAACCGGGTAATCATTCCGTATTTAACAATCGTTGACGCTATCCGGATTCTGCGCCGCAACGGACCTTCCGGTGGCAATTTGAGAGATGTCGAAACACTGAACACCCTCATCGCCGGAACTGACCGCGTGCTGGTAGATGCCTGGTCAGCTAAAGTGTTTGGTCTTAATCCCAAATCCCTTGGTTATCTGCAATTAGCTCATAATGCCGGTATGGGCGCAATTGATACCGATAAAAATCCGCCAATGACCTTTTCTTTCACATGAAAAAACAGCCACTCTCGATCA
>CAZJIU010000142.1:0-2471 GCA_964546145.1 uncultured bacterium | reverse complement strand
CAGCTGCCAAGCTGCTCACCAATGAAATTGAGCAACAACTGGCAATCGAGGGTAAACGCAAAGTTAACCTGGATATTGGCTATCTCGATTATGATAAAGTCGTGCTGGCTTCAGCCAAATACGGGATTCACAAAATCTATCTTAATCAGGGCATTTATGCCGATCTGGCACTGCATTATGAGAAGGGGAAATACAGTTCCTATCCCTGGGCTTTCCTGGATTTTCAGAGTGCCGAATACCGCCCATTTTTCCTGAAAGTTAGGGAAATTTATAAAACTCAGATTAAGATATTGAATGATAAATTAGGATAAGGATTGTCATTATGAGAACCAGCAAAATTGCACTCTTGGTCATTTTTATTGGTTGTATTTTCTTACAATGTTCAAAGCCGGAAACAGCTGTCAGGCAGATCCAAAATGGAATCATCCTGGAAACCGCAACTCTTAACCTAAAAGTTCAGTTTTACTCTGACAAAATCGTCCGGATTATTAAGTGGCTGCCGGGTGGCACCCCGGAAAAATTAAGTCTGGTTGTTATACCCGGAGAAATTTCTAATTTGCCTATCAATTTTCAGGAAAAAGGTAATCACGTGATATTGGCTGGCAGCCAGATAAAACTGAAAATTGCAAAGGGGAGTGGAAATATTCATTATCTGACATCTGCTGGCGGGACGATTTTAATGGAAAATAGTTGCACTTTTAAACCGGTATCTTACGCCGGTGATTCGGCTTTTCAAATTGAGCAAAATTTTAGGTTGACACCAGAGGAAGGTATTTATGGTCTGGGACAGCATCAAGATGGCTATCTGAACTATCGCGGCAAAACCGTGAAACTGGTGCAATCCAATACCGATGCGGTAACTCCTTTTCTTGTCTCCACTCAGGGCTATGGGATTCTCTGGGATAATTATTCGAAAACAATTTTCAATGATGGCGAGACAGGGACATCTTTATGGAGTGACGTCGGAGACAATATTGACTACTATTTAATTTATGGTGGTAATCTTGATTCGGTAATAGCCGGTTATCGGGATTTGACCGGTCCGGCACCAATGTACGGTAAATGGGCTTATGGTTATTGGCAGAGCAAAGAGCATTATGCCAACCGTGCGGAGTTGCTGGGAGTGGTGCAGGAATACCGCAAGCGTAAGATTCCGATTGATAACATCATCCAGGACTGGGATTACTGGAATGGTGCGGCCAACTGGAGCGGGATGTTTTTTGACCAGACTAAATATCCGCAACCGAAGGAAATGATTGACCGACTACATGCCCAAAATTTTCACTTAATGATCTCAGTCTGGCCCGCACTAGGGCTCAACACCGCCATTTATCAAGATATGTGCCACAGAGGATTTCTGTACGAGCCGATTGGCTGGAGCACTTTTCGTTATTATGATGCCTTTAATCCGGCTGCCAACCAGTTATATTGGCAATATCTTAAAAACGGTTTGCTCAGCAAAGGGGTGGATGCCTGGTGGATTGATTCCACCGAACCGGATGTCCGCAACGCCACCACTAAAGAGGCGACTGAATACGAATTAAAGAAGATGGGGCGTAATTACCTGGGATCTTGGGCGCGCTATCTGAATGCCTTTTCACTCTCGATGACCGATGCTCTTTATCAAAATCTTCGCCAGGAGACAAAGGAAAAACGGGCGTATATTCTCACCCGCTCAACCTTTGCCGGACAGCAGCGCAATGCCGCTACGATCTGGTCCGGCGATATCGGAGCTAGCTGGGAAATTTATCGTAAACAAATCGCTGCCGGGCTGAATCATTGCATGGCGGGAATTCCTTACTGGACATTTGACATTGGGGCTTTTGTGATCGGTGCTTACGGCGGTCTCTTTACAACTGGCGGAAAAAATCCGGCTTATCAGGAACTCTACTGCCGGATGTTTCAATTTGGTACTTTCTGTCCAATTTTCCGATCCCACGGCTCCGAGACACCCCGCGAGATCTGGGAAGTGGGCGAATTTGTGAATACGCTGATAAAATTCGACAATCTGCGCTACCGACTCTTATCCTATATTTATTCATTAGCCTGGAAAACGACCAATGAGGGATATACCATTATGCGCGGTCTGCCAATGGATTTTTGCATTGACCGAAAAACCTACCAGATTGACGATCAGTTCATGTTTGGTCCGGCAATTATGGTCTGCCCGGTTACCGAATATATGATTTACCGTCCGCCGCAGAGCAGCGTGTTTATCAAGCCAAAATATTTCAAGACGAAAGACGGTCAGCCGGGATTGAAGGTTTACTACTATCGTGATCTGGAATATAAGAACTTTACTCATACCGAAATCGTCAGTGCTATCGATCTCTGCTGGTACACCGGTCGGCCTGAGTATGTAACCGACTCAACCTTTGCCATTTGCTGGGAAGGGAAAATAGTCCCGGATCAAACCGGTCAATATCAATTTCATTTGATCAGTTATGATGCCAAACGAATTTATCTGAATG
>CAZJIU010000141.1:0-2485 GCA_964546145.1 uncultured bacterium | reverse complement strand
CCGCTACGCCAGCGCCGGGATGACATTCCCCTGCTGATTGATTTTATCCTGACTAACCGGTCCCGGAAACTGGGGCGGGATATACCGCGGATCCAATCGAGTGTCATGCGCAAACTCCAAGCGTATTCCTGGCCGGGCAATGTTCGGGAGCTGGAAAACTTCATCGAACGGGCATTGGTTTTTATCGAGGATAATCTCTTTACCGATGAGTTATTTTCCTTTACTGATATTACTGAAAGTTCCGAAACCAATGCTCCGCTACCAACTCGCGATCTGACCGAATACATTACCCGAGTCGAACGTGAAATGATTTTGAATGCTCTCAGAAATTGCCATGGAATCAAACAGCGTGCAGCCGATCAGCTGAATATCAAAACCAGTACCCTTTATTATAAAATTGAAAAGTACGGCATTGAAGAACACGAGTACAGCGATGCAATCGCTAGCAATGAATAACTAACTTTAAATAAAGACAGAGAAAAATGACAAATAACTCCATAATCCAAAAAATATTATTTCTTTGCCTGATCCTGAGTATCGGATTGGTCAAAAACACCATGGCCAATAAATCCTTGCATGAATCTCAAGTCGAGCTCGCTGGCATCGTTCAAAAAATTATTCAAGCCAACGATCGGATCCAGAAATACGAGACCAAAATTGCCGACATCGATCTGGAAATTACCTCACTGGAATTCGAAACTGAACGCTCCTGGTATGAACGCCGGAAAATCGTCAAAAAGACCGAAGAAAAAGCCGCTCTTAACGAGGAAAAATATAAGTACTACGAACAGCTCATCCAATTACAAAATTCAGCCACGGAAATAACCTCCAGCCTTTTCACCACAATTAATCAACACCTGGATTCACTGATCACTCTTCTGAATACCGAAATTTCCGGGAAACAGCGTGATACCGCCCTGGAGCAACTTTTAACAGTAATCGAATTACGCAACTGGGTAATTGATACCAAAAAATCCTATTTCCCTCCTTTCGATGCCGAACCGGTACCCCAAAAGATCAATATCCATGAATTTCTAAACGCCGCTAACGTCAATGTCAACTTGAAAAAAGATTTAATCCGGTTTCTGGACAGTAAAATAGATCAACTGGCATCAATGATTGCGGCTACCACCGAAGAGGAAAAATTACGTTCGCGACTTGAACAATTCACCATGGAGATGTCTTCTTTAAGTAATGAGTTCCCTGGCCGATCCCAGCAATACGAATTCACCCAAACTTTATCACCAGATACCAGAGACAAAAATGATATATATGCAACAGACACCGATAATATTCCATCAGATGGATGGAATCAGAATTACGAAAATTGGGTAATTACCAACCAGATTACTCAAACTCAAATGAATGCGCCCCTTTCCGAACTCGATGTCTTACCGCTAATCAAAGATTTAAAGACGGCGGAACTCGCCGGATATATTTCAACCCTTGATTCAATTCGTACCTTCTATATCCAACAAAAACAGGAACTATTAAAACAATAACAGGGATTTTCGATTAAGGATATTCGACACCTCGTTATATCATTCCCTATTTCATGCCATAAAACAGGCAGATGGATATTAATAGTCTTTCTTGTTATATATTCGATTTTACCACCAACTCATGCTAAAAATCTGGAAGATATTTCACTTTATGCCAAATCCGAACTTGCCTTCGAAACCAACATCTTCGAACAACAAGATAACGATAAACCGGTGCTTTGCGATCTATTTTGGTTGGGATTCGCGCATAAATATTATTCTCGAAACCAATATCTGAATATCAACCTGAACTCCAGTCTCTCTTGCTATAATCATTATCAGACCGAAAATAAAACGCTACATGTGTTGTCTTTAAATCACTCTTTCGTTGGTCAACATCATATCGTAATCCAATCCGACCTCCAGGTATTCAATAAACAGTGGTATAACAATAATCACGGTTACTCCAACAATCTAATCAGTACTTCAATCGGACTGTCCTACCCAAAAATACAGACTTTGCTGGGCGTTCAGTACCAGTTCAACAACTTCACAACCTTAGCGGAATTTACCTCGGATCAGAGCACTGTATTTTTGCATTTTCGCCATAGTTCATCCTCCGAAAAAATTACCTCCCTGCGCATTGCCTGGAACTATATCCGCTACGCCGAGCGCACCGTGTATCAATCTACCTCAAGCGATTCGCTAAACCATCTTTTACAAAAAGACGAATGCCTATTTCTACAGTTGGGTCATGAGTTCCACGGAAAGGCTATCGGAGGTATTTTTCTGCGTTATCTGATTGTCCATTCAAACAGTCAATTTTCTTCATTTCAAGTTGCCTCGATCAGGCTCTACAATACCCAAAAAATTGGCCAAACTTACGTCCAACTCATTCTCGAAGGACAAATCAAGCAATATTCGGAAAAAAACGCCCAATTTTTCAGGTTTACCAATCCCGACCCGGAACAGAATATTCAGGATCAAATTTTATTGGGTCTGGA
>CAZJIU010000140.1:0-2641 GCA_964546145.1 uncultured bacterium | reverse complement strand
TTCATTCCATTCCGGAAGTTTATCTGATTCACGGCTACGATAAATGTGGGTATTATTATAACGGTGTGGGATGCGAATCCGGTAACGGTCCAAAATTATGGAAAGATTTGGGTTTGCCGGATCAATATTTTTATGTTAATATAATTAGACCTTGTAAACCGGCAACAGTCGAGGAAACGATTAAGGATGCCCTTAATTTTGCCGTTGAATTTTCAAGCGATCAGAATAAATGGATTGGTTCCGAATATAAGGCTGGACCGGCAGCCTATGACCAGTGGATCAATGCTCTGGAACAAGAGAAAGCCGATGCCTTTGGGGTGGCTTTCAATGCCTTAGTTTGGGCGGAATGTCGCAGTTATGCCGCGCCCTTTTTAGCCGAAGTAAAAACCAAGTTCCCACCCAAATTACAGAAGTTATTCGATGAGGCGATCCAGCATTATCAGGAGTCAGCCGAAAATCTGCAAAAAGTTTCCGAACTCTTTCCGTTTTTTCCTATGTCGGCGGATAAACACGAATCGAATCTGAAAGACAAAGACCGGTGCCGCCAGGCAATTGTTCATCTTAAAGCAGCTCAAGCCGCTGAGATTGCGGGATTGAACAGCCTGCGCAAAATATTAACCAGAATCTGAGGATGGTCAGATATGTCAGGTCTTAGGACCTGACATAACACGTGAATGGTCAAATGTAATGACCTGACGAAAATCGGAGATACTTTTATTCATATTCTAGTCTGTTACCGCTATGGAAATGAATTTATTTCGTCTATATTCTGAGTGTTTTTTGTTAGCATGGAAGCCCAAATACCAAAATTAAGATCAAGATTATGAAAGCAGATTTACTCACCGGAATCCGTCAATTTGAAATCCGTCAGGTTCCCAATCCCAAAATAAGTCGTGATACCGATGTACTTATTCGAATAAAAATGGTTGGGATCTGCGGCTCGGATATTCATTATTACAATGCCGGTAGAATTGGCTCGCAAGTTGTCCATTTTCCATTTATCGTTGGGCATGAAGCGGCTGGGATTGTGGAAAAAATCGGAAAAAAGATTTCCAGGATTAAACCGGGTCAGCGGATTGCAATTGATCCGAGTGTATCCTGCGGTCAGTGTGATCAGTGCCAGGCTGGACGAGAAAACACCTGCCGCAATCTGCTATTTCTAGGTAATCCGGGACAGCTGGAAGGTGCTTTGTGCGAGTATATTGTACTTCCCGAAAACTGCTGTTATCCGATCAGTGATACCTTAACCTTCGAGCAGGCAGTTTTATCCGAACCACTGGCCATAGCTGTTTATTCGGTCGAGAGGTCCCATCCAACGGCTAATGCCAATGTTGCTATTCTTGGCGTTGGTCCGATTGGATTGTCCGTTTTCCATGTACTGCGGATGATAGAAATTGGTAACGTCTATATCACGGATAAAATTCAGGATCGTCTGGAGTTTGCCCGGCAATTGAAACCTCGCTGGAGCGGTAATCCGGATCAAATTAATATTGTCAAGGAAGTGTTAGAACTCGAACCATTGCAGCTGGATATTATCTACGAATGTAGCGGGGATTTAGCCGCAATTAGTCAAGCGATTAAATTATTGAAGCCGGGAGGGAAGCTGATGCTGGTTGGAATTCCTGAAGTGGACGATATCTCGCTTCCGATTCATCAAATGCGACGTAAGGAAATCACTATTATCAATGTCCGCCGTCAGGTGCGTTGTACTCAAAAGGCTATTGATTTGCTTGATCATCATAAAATTAATATGGATGCTATAGCAACCCACCATTTCCCGCTTGATAAAATAGCAGAAGCCTTCGATCTGGTTGCTAATTACCGGGACGGCGTGATGAAAGCGATGATAGTCATCGCATGAAAAGTAATGTAGTAAGAAGAAAAATTTTCACTAAAGAATAAGCGATTTTGATTAAAATTGAAAATCAACCGGGATAAGTATAATGAACCTTACTCAAAGTGATCGAATAAATCCTGGTATTTTTAGGAAAATATTGTGTTTTCCACTTTCAGAAATAATTATTGGTATCATTCTCGTCAATGTTTCGACGTTCATTTTGAGAAGCATAGCGCAGCTTATCCTATCTTCTCTTTCTGTCGAGGACAATATAATTAGCGCAATAGTAATATTTGTCGTAAGGCTGCTTACAGTCTATTTTGCTTATATTTTTTTCGTGCGCATTTTTGAAAAGCGCAAGGCTGATGAAATATCAATTAATCCTGCGGCATTGAAAGAACTCTCCCTTGGTGGTTTGCTCGGGTTGGGTATGATTGCTGTTGTAATTGGACTAATGTGGTGTTTGGGGAATTTGACCGTCAATGCAATTAATACCCATGCTACTCTTTTACAGAGTTTTATATATCACTCCTTTTTCGCGTTTCTGCAAGACGTTGTTTATTTTGCCATAATTTTTAGAATAATCGAAAAGAGTTGGGGAAGCTGGATTGCGATAATTATTGCAGCAATTATTTTTGGCTTTAAACATTTGCTTTTTCCCGGGTATACACTTTGGAGTGTAATCGCCCAGACTTTTGAGGCAGGGATTCTGTTCTCGGCTTTGTTTATTTTATCGCGCAGAATCTGGCTCATATTCGGTTTTCATCTGGTCTGGAATTTTATTCAATACGGACTCATTCAAGG
>CAZJIU010000139.1:0-2741 GCA_964546145.1 uncultured bacterium | reverse complement strand
TGGTGCCAATATCCGACTTTGGTATCAGCACTTTTTTATCGGCATCTTCGGCTGCCATGATAATCTGGCCGGGATCTACAGCCGGTTCAAATGCGACCGGATCGGAACCGTCGGTGGTATAATAAATTGTTCCCACCGGTACGGTCATTGATAAAGTATCGCCAGCAACGATGCTATTCTGATCCCAGGCAACTTGTTTATTATTGATAAAAAACCGGGGCGCCTGGGCGTTGGGAAAAAGTTGTGCCTGGCGCAGCTGACTGAGAAAAACATCCGTTCTGTGTGGAAAGTAATCATCAATCAGAAAAGATAGTTCATTTAGCCAGTGTTCTTTGGTATAGAGCAAATAGGTATCATTTGGTTGGTATGGATGCACATCGCGGCGATAATCGCCCCATCGGGCTGATTCGGCAATGATCGGCAAATCGAGTTGCTGGGCCCGCACCATGTATCGCTCTTCCGCAGATTCGGGTGTCAGCACGCCGCCATTAAAACAGAGAAATTGCACCCGGTTGGCTAAAAGGCGACAGAAATCCTCATTTTGGTGCAATAGTTGAAAAAGTTCACTGGGACAATTTTGGTTATTTTCGTCAAGAAAATCATCATTTACATTCTCCAGAATATGCTCGGCGTCCCAGCTCAGGAATTTAAAACCTTTGCCCGGATTGACCCGGTTGCGGACCACAATTCCATTATGGTGATCCCAGTCCCAGTTGCTGCCATAAAAATTTATCAGCATGTAGTCAATAAAATTCACCACATCCAGGTAGGCTGGGTAATTGGGATTTGGTGTGCCATCAGGATTGTTGCCTTGAAGGCGCTGGTAATTTGCGTTGTCGGCAAGTCCTTTGCGGGCCAATACAAACAATTCGTTCCAGGCATTAAGATTGCCATCAACAATGACGACTTCGCTTGATGATGTATGAAATTTAATAACATCATAGTCGTTTTCATTGCCGCCAAGATAGGTGACGCAAAAATCATTATCCATGCGTTCGGTCAGATTAAAAACACCCCAATAAATCCCATTCAAATAGAGATGAACATAGTTGCCGTGTCCGGACAACTCACCCAAGGCAAGCTGGGTATCCTTGCCCCAAACATCGCGGATCAATTGCGCCCGGATGCGCTCGGCATGCCGCCAATGATTCCAGGTGTTGCCAAACCCGGCGCGCAAAATAAGACTATTAAAACTTGATGGTGCGCTGTTTCCAAAAATTGGGTAATTCAGCTTTGTTGATCCGTATTCACTTCTAAAAACGAGCCGAAATGAATGTTTGGGGCACTTTTCGGGCCGGCGGCTATGTCCGCCGTGCAGCCGCACCCCGCAGTCAATCTGGAAATTTTCTGAGCCGTCAGCATTAAAATATTCAGCCGAAGCCGGGCGTTCCCAGTTATCTCCCAAGCCGCGCACGTCGCCAGCTCCCGGTGGTCCGGTATAAATATAAATACCGCCAGAGTCGGGATCGGTGCTATGGGAAAATAGATTGCCGATGTCAGTTACAATGGAGATTGTTGGCAATGCCAGTAAAGCATCATCCATTAAATCGGCATACTCGGAATTCTGGGTAATTTCCGGATCCATTTCGTAATCGGCAATAGAGTTACCTGCAATATCAACATAGGGTCCCCATTCGGACGGGTAGCCCGGGGGATCATTAGGCTGGTTGATTACATCTTTGAGAAACAGGTAAGTGACCGTGCTTACTCTGCTGGTAAGTGTTTCCGTTTTAACTACAATTGCTCTGAGAACCGTTGTCGTAGTGATAGCAATTGGTTCGGTATAGAGCAAGCCGTTTTGTGAATCGGGAACACTGCCATCTGTCGTATAATAAATTGTTACATTACCCACTGTTGAGTTGATTGCTACTTCAAAAGGCGAATCATAGAAGCCATGCGGCTGACTGAATACTGGTGCCGGCAGAATCTGACCCTCTCCCAGCTGATTGGTGCAGCCGGGAGTGGGAATTGTAGTGGAAAAATAATCGCCATCGAAGAAAGCCCAGGAGATATCAGGTTGCTGGGCGGGGAATGCCGGATCGAATGTGCTGACCGGGTTTCCAGTCGAGTCAATTAAAGCTAAATATTCACCATCACCACTCAATTTGAAGTTGGTATGTAATTCTTGAATCGGATTCTGCCGATCTTTGCCAGAGGCGAAAATCACCAGATAACTATCAGCTGGGATGCTTACCGCTGGAAAAAGCCACTTCTGTGGAGTGTTTCGGTCATCGGTCAATGACCAATTCTCCAGACTCACCGCCTCGGTTGTTGGATTGAAGATTTCGATCCAATCGGAGTAGTTGCCATCCGCATCGGTGATTGTTGAATTATTTAAGGCCATGAATTCATTGATCCGGACCGATTGGGCTAATAGAAAAGTCGGTAGTAGTAAGGTTAGCATGCCGGTGATATTCCGGTATTGTAAAGCTTTTTTCAATCCTGTGGAATGGTTATTTCGCATGTCGCTTCTCTGTTGATTCTCTAAAGGATGATTATCTTTCATTGATATACCGCGTGTTAGAATTGGTGACTTATTTTCTGATTGTTCGGTGTTAATTTTCTGCCTTTCATTAAAATGGAAGAGTTGGGGATCGGTATCATGGCTGAAAGTTAATTGACTATTTTTATTTGTCAAATGATTTGGATGCGATAACTTCTTTGGATCTGCGAAAAAGTATTTAACCGCGAAGAGCGCAAAGATATCGCGAAGAACGTAAAGATTTTTATTAATAGTATCG
>CAZJIU010000138.1:0-2867 GCA_964546145.1 uncultured bacterium | reverse complement strand
GGTAGCCGGAGTTAATCTACAGGCGCAGTTAAAGAGTCAATTGCCGCAGGATATCCCAGTTTCTGAAGCAATTCAGATCCCCGGGGTAGGCTCGACTAGCTCGGCTTTGGGTTTTATTGATCCGAATCGTTTTTTTATGCATCAATCTTACTCCTTATCGTTTCTCAGCTGGGGTGGCGGATCGGCCTCGCTGGGAGTTTATCAGAACACCATGTCGTATATTTTTTCGGAAAAACTGGCAATGAATGCCCGCTTGGGTTTTATTCATAATCCTTTGAGTATTGGTTCACTCACGAATCAGTCTAATCTGATGGATAACCTGATTTATGGTGCCGATCTGATTTATCGTCCAAAGGATAATACGATGCTCAAGATCAGCTTCGATAAAAGCCCATACTATCGTCGTAGTGGATTCTACCCCTATGGATATTATCAGTATTAATCGGTGAGGTTGTGGCAAGGAAAACGATCAGACGGTCAACATCTCCCAAAAGAAGAAAATCCAATATTCATAATCCTGATATCCAGAAATGGTTTCTGAATCTGGCAATCTTTTGCCTCTCAGTTGTCGTTATTGGGTTTATTTATTCGATGGGGAAAAGAATAGTCCAGAATCCCAATAAGGTGGCTTTAACCCAGGTAGATGAATTTGCGCCGGCGAATGTACCCTACCAGGGTATTGTAATAGAGGTCCTGAATGGCTGCGGAGTACCCGGACTAGCCCAGAAATTTACCAATTATTTGCGAGCAGATGGCTTTGATGTAATTTATACTGGTAATGCCGATCGGATGGACTATCCAGCTACAATATTAATTGAGCGAGTTGACTCCCAAGACAAGAGTGCGGAGGTAAATCGAACCCTCCAGCTCCCTCCCCGAGCTGTTATCCAAAAATTAGATCTCTCATTACAGGTGGATTTGACGCTAATTCTTGGTCGTGATTATAGTCAGTTGCCGGTTTATCAAAAGGTATTGGCACTCCGGGAAATTTATTGAGATAATGCCAGCTGCCAGAAAGATTCCTAAAACCCATAATAGTTACCAACTAGCCCGACGTGCCGCAGAAGCGGCGCTCAGCAAAAAAGCCCAGGACGTTATCATCCTTGATTTAAAAAACCTGACTGCGGTTACCGATTATTTTGTGATCTGTAGCGGTGATGTTGATATCCACGTCGAAGCAATTATGGATGAAATCAATAGGGCGCTGAAAAAGGATGTAAAGCCCTGGCATATTGAGGGAACTCAATATTTGCACTGGGTGCTGATGGACTATGTGGATTTCGTCGTCCACGTATTTCAGAAAGAGACCCGGGATTATTATGATATCGAACGGCTCTGGGCTGATGCTCCACTGGAAAGAATTAGTGCTCCCGAATAGCCTGAAACAGGCGTTGTTTATCCAATGTATCCATAATCGTAGGGGTACAAAGCTTTATACCCCTACTTGATAATCGATTTTACCAATTAGTTAGAGGAGATTATAAGATGAAAAATGGTCAATTATTATTGGTGACTGCTTTCCTGTTAATCGGGCAGACGGGTTTTAATCAAACCGTTGATTCCCTGTATGAAATTGGAACCTGGTCCGGATTTCGACAGGCGGCAATAAGTTATACCTATGATGATGGCTGCCCCAATCAATTTTCGATTGCCATCCCGATGTTCAATGAATTCGGATTTAACTTGACTCTCTTCACGCCAACAGGTGCGAGCGGGATGCCGCTACCCAACTGGACTGTACTCCAAAGCGTGGCTTCTCAGGGGCATGAGATTGCCAGCCATACGGTGACCCACCCTTATCTGAATCAGTTGACTCTAGCTGAACAAGAAGACGAACTCAAGAATTCAAAAGATTCCATTGAGACCCACGTGAAAGGTCATAAATGTATTACGTTAGCCTATCCCTATTGCGTCCATGGTAATGATTCACTTTGCCTGGAGTATTACATCGCCGCCCGTGCTTGTCAGGGCAGCATCGAATCAAAAAATCCGCGTAGTTTTTTGAATATCAGTTCAATTATCTGTGGCAGCGAGGGATCAGTTAAAACCGGGGCAGATTTCAACAGCCGAGCTAATGGTGCGGCTAATTCAAAGGGTTGGTGCGTATATCTTATTCACGGGCTTGATAATGCGAGTGACGGCTGGTCGCCAACCTCCTCAACTGAGTTAAGAGCAAGTTTGGAATATCTTGATGCCAATCGGGATAAATTCTGGGTTGCTACTTTCTTGAATGCGGTTCTCTATATCAAGGAGCGGAATGCCGCCTCAGTCACCGAATTATCCACTCAAGAAAATAGTATCACTGTGCAGGTGACCGATACGCTCGATAATGAAATATACGATTATCCAATAACAATAAGACGAGTACTTCCTGACGGATGGATATCGGCTACGGTCACCCAGGGTGGGGAGTCGGTCAGCTCTGCAGTTGTAACCATTGATTCAGTCAAATATGTTATATTTAACGCAATTCCAGACAGCGGGGATGTAGTTATTACTAAAAGCGATCAAACAAAGATTCAAAACCACGATCAGATTCAAAACTTACCTGATATCAAATTGCAAAATTACCCTAATCCCTTTAATCCATCCACTACAATTTCTTTTACCCTTCATAGCGATAAAATGGTAAGTATAAAAATTTACGATCTCCTGGGGCAGGAAGTGCGAATCCTGGCGAATGAAATGATGCAGCCGGGAGTAAAGCGGATTATCTGGGATGGTCGGGATCAGCTTGGCGAGCTGGTTCCCAGCGGGGTGTATTATTACATATTGGAAGCAGGGAGCTACGGCAACGTCAAAAAAATGCTGGTGATTAAATAGTATCAAATGACCACAGGAGGGATTTGATTCTCGTCGTGAATGAT
>CAZJIU010000137.1:0-2933 GCA_964546145.1 uncultured bacterium | reverse complement strand
TAATCCGTTGGGACTAATGTCAGATATTCATATTCTTTGCGCTTGGATACAAGGTAGCCGTAGGAAATCCAGCCCGAAATAACCGGCAGGTTACCCTTGAGAAAAAAATCGGCGCCATAAGCATAACCATAGCCGTCATTGGTGTAATTCTGAGCGTTGCTGGTTAAGGGCAGGTTCGTATAATCTTTGTAGTAAATTTCGATTCGGAAGTTGGTCGGATCGGACTTTAATTCATAACCAGCCACGTAGTGAATTGCTTTTAACGGCAGTAAATCGGGATTGCCGTAATTTGCGTCAATACACTGACTTTTCGGATACTGGTGATAGATACCGGTCGCTAATTTGATTATCTGAATGTCACTTAAACGATAACCAAGCGAGAACCGAGGATCAACTACCACGGAGCCGATCTCATTGGCATAATCCATTCGCAAACCGGAGATTGTGAAAAATCTTCTGAGCAGGTTCATTTCGGTTTCCAGATAAACGCCCTCATGAGTTGCGTTATAATCGGACTTGAATGTACTTTGAGCGGCATTGGGACTCAGATCATTTTCATCGAGTGGATAGCTGCCTGAAACTTCAGTAAGTGTTCGGTCAATTTCCAGACCGCTGTTGATTTTCCAATCCTTGGAAATATGATAGATAAAATCCGTTCTCCATTTGATCAGCCGATCCTGGCTATTAATATCCAGGTTGCCGATCCCAAAATCCTGACTAAATCGGTTGGCTGACAAACTTGATTCTATAAATAGTTTATCGCTCGGCATTTCTTTCCAGTAAAGATTGTGAAAGAAATTCTTATTCCCGCTTATCAGAGTACCGGAATAGCTAGGTGATTTATAGAGTACGCCAATATCATCCTGGGTAGCAAAATAAAAATATTTAATACTACCGGTTCTGGAATAATTATAGATCATACTGAGGTTGGTATCCCAGGAAATCGGGAAACTGGTAAATTCCTCCGCTCCGCCATTGACCAGAAACAACGGTTTGGTATTTGAATAATTACTGGAAAAGCGGATGCCCAGTTTGTCGGCTAATACCGGATAGTTACCGCCGATGGAGAGAGCCGCCAGTCCCAGGGAAAGATCCAGCGATTTCTCAGCCGGTAAACCAAGTGATTGCATGGCGAGTACGCCGGACAAGGCATTGCCGTATTTAGCTGAGAAAGCGCCGGTTGAGAAATAAGTACCTGATAAGAGAAATGGATTTATCATGCCAAAGTAGCCACCGGCGTCGGACTCGTAGCGGTAAGGGTGAGCTAAGGTTGCACCATCCAGAAGGATAACGGTTTCGGAAACGTCGCCGCCTCTGACAAACATGCCGGCGCCTTCGTCAACCCGATTAACACCCGGGAATGTCTGAATCGCCCGGAATATATCCGCGGCGGCACCTGCGGTAGTGACGACATCCATAGAATTGAGAGTTTGTCCCTCTTCGTCAGCCGCGGTAAAGGAACTGGCGGTGATGGTAACGGTTTCCAGGGGCACGAAGGATTCCTTCAGAATAATGTTTAATTCGAGCGATTTGCCAGCTTCCAGGATTATTTCGAGATCCTGTTGTTCATAACCGATATGTGAAATTCGCAGGATTCGTTTGCCGCTTTTATTGGTTTTTAGCAGGAAATTTCCGTTTTCATCGCTCATCGCACCTTCATAACTATCGGTCAGGAATACATTGACAAATTGTAACGGATTCGATTTTTCATCCAGAATTCTGCCCTTGATAATCAGTTCCTGCCCGCCATTGACCTGTAGCCATAGCAGCTGCATAATTATAACAATTATAAGTGTTGCGATATTATCCTTGAGCATCCGATTGTTCCTCTTGTGAAAGATGAATTAGCTTTTCCAGCGTCTGGGTATAATTGGCAAAAGCATTAATTCCGTCTGCGGTCATGGAGCAGGTCGTCCGCGGTTTTTTACCGGCGAAACTCTTGACTATTTTAATGTAACCAACCTCTTCCAGTTTACTAAGGTGGGCGCTCAGGTTGCCATCGGTGGTACCGGTGGCTTCTTTTAAATAGACAAAATCAGCCTCTTTGACCGAGATGAGGATTGACAGGATCGAGAGCCTGATCCGGGAATGAATTACCGGATCAAGTTCAGCAAATGTTACCATTAGTTTTCCTCAGGTATTGATGGCGCAAAATATATCCCGGTAGAAGATAACCTAAGATAACCGCCACAGCGGCAATCATCGTATGGTAATACGAGTGGATCAGCATACAGACTACAGCTGCAAGCCACCAGATCAGGGCGCAGAATTTGAGTAATTTCCATTCCACAATCTGTCCGGTGCTGAACATTCCCACGGCAGCGAACATAGCAATACCGGGGATAATGAACTTATATGAAATGGCGCCCAAGGGCATTGCCAGAAATGCCACCATAAACATTGAAATTCCGCAGGCAATCCAGAGCCCGGATAAGGCGTGCTGGGAATAGGTCAGGATCTTGGACTTCTTTTGCTCTTTAAATATTTTGATGGTCTCAATGATTGCCGCCAGAGGCATTAAGATTGCCCAGGGCAGCCAGGCCAGGTAGGGAAGTCCAACAAAGACCAGAACATATAGACAAGTGCAAGCCGCCAATGTCATCCAGCCCCACAGCAAAAGACTACCGCCCGATTCGGCGGTGTCCCTCTTAGTTTTTTCAATCATCTGCTGGATTATTTTCAATTCATCACCCAGTGGGATCTGTTCATTTTGATTTTCGATATTAGCCATTTTTACCCTCCGCTGAATAAAGTACTTTATAATTCAAAGTTAATTTACCAGGTTAACTGCCAATTATCAAGAAAAATTTTTTATATTTAATTGCGCTTGATATTTGAAAAAAAAAGACGGGAGCATAAAGCGGGGTTTTTTATCCTACTTCAAATAATGTTGTTACTCCCGCGATACACATTTATTGCAAGAGCCATTATTT
>CAZJIU010000136.1:0-2999 GCA_964546145.1 uncultured bacterium | reverse complement strand
CCGCAAGCTTCGACTTCCTGACTCATCAATGCCTGATATAATTCGTTGACATCCTGTTTTTCAAGGAGCTTGATAAATTTCTGGTCAATATTCTGGCACTCTTTATAGGGGTGATAATGACTGAGATCGCTGGAGGCAATGATCAGAACGTCATGTTTCTGAGCGAATTTGCCAAGCTGCTGACCGAGATTCTCAAGCACCGACCAGTCCATTGAACCGATGATAATCGGAATGATGGGGACATCCTTCAGCACTATTTGAAGAAAGGGCACCTGAACCTCTATACTTTGCTCAGCCCGACCAGACATACTACTAACGATATGTCCTCGCGATGAAAATTGGATCAACCGATCGTCGGAAACCAACTCCTGAGCCAGTTCTTTGGCTACCGCTACTCTGCCCAGCGGAGTCAGATAAGCATCACCATCATAGATCGAAGCAAAGGAAAAATAATCCACATGACATGGCGCAACAATTACGACTGCTTCATATTTTTGATCTCTGACTAAGGTATAACCGTAAGCTGCTACCGGTCCGCTATAGGGATAACCGGCATGGGGAGCAATTAAACCAAACGGCTTTTGCGAAATTACCGCCTGACCGGCATCGGCTAGATAACTATTGATATCAGCTTTGATCTCCTGTGGATCTTTGGGATAAAACATACCGGCGTTATACGCCGGGCGATCTTTGGCATTGCCAGTTTTGGAACATCCTATCATCATAACATACACCCCTATTAAAAAAATTTTAAGTAGGCTGGAGCCAATCCTCATCTTGATCTCCTTTTTTAACTCCAGATTCCGGGGATCGCGGTCGAACATTTTGGACAGCGACCTTGATTGATCTGATTTTTGATAACGTAAAAGCCCCGGCGAACGATTAATTCGGTGTGACAGTTGTGGCAGTAAGTATTCTCACCAGAATGACCGGGAACATTGCCGATATAAACATAATGAAGACCTGCCTCACGGGCAATGTTGTAGGCGGTTTCGAGGGTTTTTACCGGAGTTGGAGGTAAGTTTCTTAGTAAATATTGCGGGTGGAAGCGGGTAAAATGCAGTGGTACATCTACTCCCAGATTAGCAATAATCCATTTGCACATGGCTTTAATTTCGTCCGGATTATCGTTCAACGTCGGAATCATCAAATTGACCATCTCCAGCCAAATTCCTTGTGATTTTATTTCGACTAATGTATCCAGCACCGGATTCAACGTTCCGAAGACAACATTTTTGTAAAAGGATTCGGAATAAGCTTTGAAATCAATCTTAATTGCATCCAGGACTTTGCAAAGATCACGCAGCGGTTGTTTGGCAATGTATCCGGCGGAAATCGAGACATTTCGGACTCCCAGCTCCCGTCCGTAAGCCGCCGTATCGAGGATATATTCGGTAAAAATCGTCGGTTCGTTATAGGTATAGGCAATCGTGGGAATAGCATTTTTTCGCGCTGTACCTACTAAATTTTCAGGTGCGAAATAGCTAAAATTGAGTTCTTCCGGTTTGGACTGGGACAGAGTCCAGTTCTGACAGAATTTACACTTCAAATTGCAGCCGCTGGTGGAAACTGATAGAGCGGTGGTGCCCGGCAGGAAATGAAACAGCGGTTTTTTTTCGATTGGGTCGTTATTGACAGAAGTTAGACGACCGTAAATCAGGGTTTTCAAATTGCCACTCTGATTTTCCCTGACGCCGCAGAAGCCCCGATTAGTGGCGGTTATGATGCACTGGCGCGGACATAAAGAACATTGGACTCGATTATTATCGAGTTTTTTAAAATATTGGGCATCCCTGACATAAGGGTAATTCGATTGGGCAATTAGCAGATTCGGCAATAATGGTGCAGCCGTAACTCCGATCAGAAATTGACCTGATAGTTTGCAAAATTCCCGTCTGCTGATCATCTTTAGCGTTTCATTTTTCGATCAATTATTTCGGCAATATCTTTCAAATAGTTATCTTTATCTTCCATATTCCGAAGAGCCGAGATTTTCACAAAGTAACTTCGGCGGTAGAAGGTAATAAATCCGGGACTCTCACTGCCCTCTTCGCCAATAGGTAGCTGAATAAAGGACTGGTAGCGTCGGTATAAACCATTTGCCCCTAAGCGATCTTTCATTTTGTAGATATCCACTTTCATAGCCATGGTGTTGGGTCCTTCGATTTCCTGGAGCAAGATCGTTTTCAAACCGTAGCCATTGTACAGATGATAACTATCTTTTAAAATTTCCGAAAACTCTTTGTCCGTCGTGTAAAGATGATAGTTCACCATCCGCCAGCCGGAATATTCATTTCTTTTAATGAGTAACTGGCGGTTCGAAGAACAAGATACTAAAAACAACAGCGCCATTAATATTGGCAGAATGTTTTTAACCTTCATGATACTTTTCTTTCCTCTCCTTCTCGATAAATAACGATTCCTGCTTCTCCTTCTAAAGGACACTTATTTTCGCAAATTCCGCAACCGGTACACAGGTCTGAATCAATGTAAGGATAATTAACCATGCGTTTTGCTCCAGTTTTCGGATCAATATATTCTTTGGCGGTTAATTTAATAGCTTTTTCAGGTAATGGGCAATGCTCTTCGCAAACCAGGCAATCTTGATTTAACCGATAGGGAATACAGCGATCTTGTAGAAAGAATGCGGTGCCCATCTTCCATTCCTGCTTTTCGGCAAGGGGCAAGGGTTGAATAGCCTTTGTCGGACAAATCTGTCCGCATAAATTGCAGTTGTATTCACAGTAGCCCAATCGGTATTTGGCGATCGGGGTTAAGATTCCTTCCAATCCGGATTCCAGGAATGACATCTGTAAGCAACCTCCTGAAGTAGCGCAGATACGGGCGCATTCTTCACAACGGATGCAGCGCTCCAGGAAGTTATCCTCCGTCAAAGAACCTGGCGGGCGAATACGACGATTAGTTTTGGTTGGATTAATACCGGTTATTGTGAATAGTCCCGAACCCAGCAGGGCGGCAATTCCGGCTCCCAGAAAAGA
>CAZJIU010000135.1:0-3082 GCA_964546145.1 uncultured bacterium | reverse complement strand
TGCTAAAGAAATTATTATATGTCCAACATTTTCTAAAATCTTTTGCGAATCAACAGTATTGTATTCTGAGAAATGAGCCCAACCAAAAAGGATTTTCTCTTCATTCGTCGTGTAATCATGAACCCATCTCATAAAAGGTAGATTAAGATTACGATAAACAATGTTCTCATATTCTATTTTTAAAACATTGCTTAAAATCCTCCTATATTTATTGATAGTTTTTTCAACTGCTAAATCTCCTATTTTTATACTCAAAAAGGGATTTTTCATATCTACGATAAAAATCTTATTCCCTTTTTTATGTTCATAATGAGGAATAACACAATGGCTATGAGTTTTATCCATTCTAAAGGAAATTTTTGTTACGCAATCTGGCTTGTTTATTAAATAGTTCCCTATCAACGATGTTGAATAAAAATCTACACGATTATCTTTTGTATCAAAGTAGCAAATAAAAAATGGCAAATTATTTTCGAGTAGCCATTTAATCTTTTTTTCATCAGATAAATCATAGACAATACTATCATGATTAGTTTTTAATTGAACAGTAAATGATTTAGCGGGGTAAGATACTTTCCCTTTATTTTCGACTGTTGTGCATAAGAAATCAAGCCCAAAGTCTTCCTGTCTAAGAATTGGAACCGAGTAACCTAATGCAGAAAAAATCCCTTGTGAAATATATTCAGCTCTATCTCCTTTTCTGACAGAATTTAATTTTGACATAATCTCTTATCTTTATCTTGAAAGCCTAAATTAACATTGCACTTCCTTCTTAATGTGTGGTAACGGCTTTTTCACGTATAAATATTGCATATAATCGTTTAATTCGAAGAAACAATTTGCCTCAGTTTGCTGGTTTAATGTGAAGAAACGTTAATATATCAATGAATAACAATTTTTCGAATTAATCAGGAGAGAATTATACCGATTCGATTCCAGCGAAATTTCTTAGTAATCCGATATAACGGCATCTCTTTATCGAAAGAAAACCAGACAAAAATCGCTTTACCGACAACCAGATTATGGGGTACGAATCCCCAGAATCGGCTGTCGAGACTATTATCCCGGTTATCGCCCATCATAAAGTAATAATCCTGTTCGACAAGATAATAATCGGCTTCCTGTTCATCAATTATCATCTTGCCATCTTGAATATAAAAAGTATGATTAGCTGCCTCGATGACGTTCTTCAATAACTGGGTTGGATACTCGGTTAAGCGCAGCGTATCACCTTTGGCGGGAATATAGATCGGTCCAAAATTATCCTGGTTTCCGGCTAATCGGGGAAAAATATTGGAATCCTTCCAATAGCGGGAGTAGACCGTCGGGCGGATGAATTTGGATTTGGGGGGATTTGTAAATATTTGCCCATCAACATAGACCTGCTTATCAACAATTTCAATTGTCTGCCCCGGACCGGCAATACAACGCTTGACATAGTGCACATATTTATCTTCCGGGTATTTAAAAATCACAATATCTCCTTGAACCGGCTGCTTGAGTGCCGGAAGACGAAACCAGGGAATATGGAATCCAACCCGGGTATAAGGAATCCCAATCCATTCCGGTGTTCGGGAACCATAGATAAAATTATTGCCAAAAAGAAAATCACCGGTCATAATTGTATTCTCCATTGAGCCGGTGGGGACGTGGTATGACGCGATGATCGTCTGCTTTATTCCGAGAGCAATCAGGATAATCAAGACCCAGGATTTAATTTCCTGTTTAACATTACTCTGAGCCTGCTTTTTTTTGATTTCTTGCTTCATCAATGCCTCATCTCTAAGTCGTAAATTGTCTTATTATATCCCCCGGATTCGAAAAAGTTCGATCATTCGCCACGATTAGGAACAATACATAGAAATATTAGATCATCATTTCCGGTGTTCAGGATTTGATGAATTTCATTAGGGGGAACAAGAAGGACCGATTCAGCTGCAACGGGTGTTTCGCCAGATCCGCTTCGCGCGATACCAGCTCCTTTTAAGATATAAATTTCATGTTCAAAATCGTGAGTATGGTAATAAGTGTAGCCGTCCGGTTCGACGGTAAACCGCCGGATGGTAAACAGCGGTGCGCCATCTTGCTCGCCAATGAGAACCTGCTTACTGACCCCCTTTGTACCCTCAACATCGATCTTTTTAGGGGGAATTTCCGAACAGTGTTTAATGACCATGTTTGATATCCTCAACTAGTTGCAATATTTGGTGCGTGAGCGAATCACAAACAAACCAGCCTCGCAGCGTTAATTTAAAACTATCTCCGGCGAATATCCAGTATTCATCACTGCCAATTTCTTCAGCAAGTCGCTCGACCAGATGCTTGAAATCAACCAGGAACAGGTTATTGAATCGTCGAACCGAAAGCCCCTGCGCCGTTCGTAATCCTAAAAAAATGTACTCAATTTCGCGATCCTCTTTCGTTAACTGCTCCTGCCCTGCAATAGGAAAATTACTTGCAGATAAAGTCTTGATATATTTTTCAACCGAGCGGTAATTCCACCAGCGCTGTTGGTTATAAAACGAGTGCGCTGCCGGACCTAATCCCAAATAATTCTTGCCCGACCAGTAGCCGCAGTTGTGACGGGATTCAGAACCAGGTTTTGCCCAGTTGGAAATTTCATAATGCCGAAAACCGACAGCCTTTAAAAAATCATGCGCCATACTGTACATCTGCCATTCCAGCTCAGGATCCAACGAAACAACCATCCTTTTCTGACGCCACTCGTCAAGCAACGTTCCCCTTTCATAACAAAGATTATAAAGCGAGACATGGTCAACCGGCAGCAAAAGCAATTGCTCCAGACTGGATTTCCAGGATCCCAGTGTCTGCCCCGGAATACCATAGATCAAGTCAACATTAAGGTGTTTGAAGCCAATCTGCCGGACTTGCTCACCAACATGCCAAATATCTGCTACGTTATGAATTCTGCCCAACGTCTGCAATTCTTGATCATGAAAAGATTGAATCCCAATACTCAGCCGATCAACGCCCGACTGTTTGAATTGGTTTAACAATTCAGCTTGAACTCTGCCAGGATTTAGTTCCACCGTGAATTCCTTAAGCGAACTTAGATCAAAGG
>CAZJIU010000134.1:0-3198 GCA_964546145.1 uncultured bacterium | reverse complement strand
CTATGGGATTTTTGGTTCAGTGCAGCGGATGACGGTTCGGTTTGCATTATAAGAAGAGAAGGAGAGTCATAATGGAAAAATATCAAGTAGCCAGATTAATCTTGATAATACCGCTATTTCTATTGATAATAGGTTGCGAATATGATGTTGCTGAGCCTGGCTGGTATGATGATTACACCAGACCGCCAGAACCAGCCATAAGCGGGATTGAGCCGGCTGATTCAGCAACAGCTGGAATTAACTTAATCAAAATTTATGGGTCAAATTTTGCTACTCCTCCTATAGCCAATAAGGTCTATTTCAATAATGTCGGCTCGGAAGTTGTTGATGGCAGTAATGATTATCTGGTTGTTCGTCGTCCCAATCTCGTAGCTGACTCAGTCGTAGTCAAAGTCGCTTCCGACAGCGCTGATATTCCTGTCAGCTATGATCGATTGTATAAGGTGTCCAAAGTATGGCAAAAATATGGCGGTTTTGTTGAGAATGTAGAGTTGGCGGCATTAACTGTTGATGCAAACGGTAATCTGTACGTGGTTCAACGATCACCCGCTACTGTTTATAAAGTGGATTCTGTAGGAGTGAGAACCAGTTTTGGAAATGCAACCAGAACCAGCGCTACTGATGTCAGAGTTTCCCCGGATGGAAATTTGGTGATATTAAAAGATTATCGCCGAATCTACCGTTACTACTTGGCAACTCAGGAAGAGGTTGAATGGCTTGATTCGAAAAAAACGAGTAAAACGGCTAAATCGGGTGATTACGACAGATTTGGGAATTTCTATTATGGGGGCGTAGAAACTGATTTGCGGGTTGTCGCCGCGATCGAAGATAGCACCGGTGTAGAATCGGGCTTTTATGCAAGTGATGAAATCCAGTGCATCCGGGTGTTCAACGATTATCTCTATGTAATGATTGGTTCGCCTCCTACTGGCATTTGGCGCCATAGCGTGAGTTCCGATGGTACCTTAGGAGCTAAGGAGCTTGTGCTGGATTGGGCTGATGTCGGCGAATACACAGAGGCGATACCACGGACATTTACTATGACAAGCACTGGTGATTTGTATATTGGACTGGAATATGAACAGTCAATAATGATCTGGAATTCGGCCGATAACAGTGTAGATCTCCTTTATAAAGACATAGTTCCCTCGTATGCCGTGCATCTGGAATGGGGACCAGATAGGTATTTGTACATGCTCATTGGCGGTGACGAATGGACCGTGATCCAGATCGATATGGGTTCACTGAGAGGAGCATCGAGATAAAGGAATTTGACATAAAATAAAAGTAATTGTTATTAATATTGAAAGGGCTGAAACACTATCGAAATATTATTATTGTTTTTATAGTTCATAAACCAGTCACTTAATATGAGACCATTGGAGTATGATTTTAATAATCCTATTGTGATGGTTTTATTTTGAGACACATGTTCAAATTATTGTTTTGCCCCTTAAAAATAAAAAATGTATAGTATGCAGGTAAAACCGAATGATTATTATCAAAGTTAACAAATGTCTCTCAAGTCAAGGTTGCCATTTCACAATTGCTCATAAAGAAAGCCTTGCACTACGGTCAATATTTAATTAAAAATTGAATCAATTAGGAGTTAGTTTGATGAAAAATTGTAGTTGGTTGATAGTTTTCATGCTGGCGATTTCGCTGATGGCTCAGCCGTACAATGCCACTCTGCAGGAAGTTGCGGACTGGTCGGGATGGTCGGTAATCGTTGTTGAAAATGGACTGATTTCGACCGTAACCGTACCGGCAATCGGTGCGCGAGTAATGCAGTACAATTTGGGTGAAAATCAGTTTATATTTCGGAATACATCTCTGAATGGCAAAACTTACACCCCGGCTAATACTGGTAGCTGGTACAATTTTGGGGGATTCAAAAACTGGCCCGCCCCGCAGAACGATCCCGGTCGCTGGGGGTGGCCTCCACCGCCAACCCTGGATTATGGGAATTATACGACTGAAATATTGACAAATACTGCCGACTCGGTTAAAATTCAAGTCACCAGTCCGATAGAGCAGTGGCGCACTCCTGATCTTCAATTTATCAGGATCATGACGGTATTTAAAAATAGTTCGAGGGTGCGGATGGAGCAGTTTCTGGTGAATCATGCGACAAGCGTTCAGGACTGGAGTGTCTGGGATATAACTCAGACTATTGTTCATCATCCCGGTCAGCAGGATTATGATAATTTCTGGGTCTATTTTCCACTGAATCCCAACAGTAAGTTCGGTAGTGAGGGAGTATCCTGGAGCAGTAATTTTGGTGGGAAACCCAACATTCTCAACTACGGTGAAGTCGCTCCTGGGATATTTGGAGTACAATATGCCAGAGAGCAGAAAAAGGTATTTGCCGATGTGCCTGTCGGTTGGATCTGCTTTGCCGATTTAGATTCGGAAGTAGCATATATCAAAACCTTTGATGTTGTCGAGGGGGCAACTTATCCGGATAACGGAGGCATTGATCAGCTGTATACATCCTCAGCCGGCGATTATTTTGAAGTTGAGGTTACCGGTCCAATTGAAGATATTCCCGCAGATGGTGGACAAATATCACTGACAATCAACTGGTGGGCGGCGAGAGTCAAAGGTCCAATATTGAGCGTAAACTCTGTCGGAGCAGTCAATCAGTATCTGAAAATTCAAAGTGGCGTCCTAACCGGTAACTTTGGTGTCTTTCATGTTGGCAAGGCCAAAATCCTTATTCTGGATGCCGATGGTCAGATCTTGACTGAAAGTTCTGAGATGGAAGTCTCGCCATTACAGAATTTAGCCCTATCGGAAAGTATTACGATTCCGGCTAACGCCGAGCGGATTGAACTTAGAGTCTATTCTCCAGACGGCACGGAGATTGGTACGCTGGATGGGAACACAATTGCCGACATGATAAGTTCTATTGAATATCATCCCGATGTACCTGCTTCTTGTGAACTTTTCCAGAATTATCCTAATCCATTTAATGCGAATACGCTAATCTCTTATCAATTGACCAGGGAAGTGAAAATTAAACTTAGCGTATCAGATGCTCTGGGTCGGGAAGTGGATATTCTCGCGAATCAGGTTCAAAAAGCCGGTCAATATCGTCTTAACTGGAATGCAGACCACCTGGAATCAGGAATTTATTTCATTAAACTCGTGGCTGGTAATGACACAATGGTCAGGAAGTGCCTGTTGATTAAATAG
>CAZJIU010000133.1:0-3258 GCA_964546145.1 uncultured bacterium | reverse complement strand
TCTTGGTGGACCGGTATATCAGTCGTGGGGATTGATTTATGGGATTGGATTTGAGATTCGACCACTCAGATTATTTGGAATCTCGATTGAATGGAGCCGCAAAAATATGGATATGAGACTCATGGATATAGATAAAGTCACTGATAGATTTAAAGCCTTTGATCTCAAAAAAATCAATTTGACCGGCAATAGGATAGCTGCAGCTTTAAATCTATATTATTAAAATAAGTTAGTAAAAAATTGAAAATTCTTGTCGCAATGCTCCCAGCCTGTTCCCGAAACAGGAGAGCTGGCAGGTGCGTTGTGACATTTTTTGGCTACACCGCAGAGCGATCCAGTTTTAATGTTACCGACGGATTCGAATCCTTCTTGCCACAATACTAAGCATTGTGGTTAAAAAATTCCTTGTAATTGAAATATTTATGTCAGGATGTAGTTGAGATGATTTTGCACATCTCTCTATGAATCAATTGATTAGAGGCAATGATATGTTGGTTTTCCAAGCGATAGGTATTGTTTTCTGTGTCGGTCACTAAACCACCTGCTTCCTTGACAATCAATGCTCCAGCCGCAATATCCCAGGGATTTAGATCGAACTCCCAGAATCCATCCAGCCGTCCGCAAGCGACATAGCACAAATCAATCGCGGCAGAGCCAGCCCGCCGGACTCCTTGGGTATTTTTATACATATTCTGAAATATTTTCATGTTTAGATAAAAATTCTCCTGTACTTCATAAGGAAAACCAGTCGCCACCAACGCTGCGGTAAGTTTTTTAACTGTTGAAACCCTGATTTTCTTTTTATTCAAATAGGCACCAAAATTTTTAATAGCGGAAAATAATTCATTCCGTAAAGGATCATAGACTGTTCCGAGAATGACATCGTTCCGAAATGCTAAGGCAATAGAAATCGAAAAAACCGGGAATCCGTGGATATAGTTGGTGGTACCATCCAACGGATCAATAATCCATTTATAATCTGAAGTCGTGTCAATAGCTGGTCTTTCCTCGGCAATTATACTGTGATTCGGATATTTATCCTTGATAATTGAGATAATTGTATTCTCAGATTCGCGGTCTACCTGAGTAACAGCATTTGCCCGACCTTTAAAATCAATCTCAAGCGATTTATTGAGATTTTGCCGAATGATATTTCCAGCAACCTGAGCGGCAGTTAAAGCAGTCTGAAAAAAATCCTGTAATTGGTTCTGAACGATCATATCTATTTTATTTCTTTTCGTTGTTGAGATTCACGATAGGTAAGTTGGGGTCTTGAGGTATAATCATTAGTGTATTTGCTGACAACTCCTGCCAGAAAAATAAGTGCAACCAGATTTGGAATTGCCATTAGACCGTTGGCAACATCTCCAAAATTCCAGACAACTTCAAGAGAAACCACGGCTCCTATAAAATGGAGTAATACATAAGCGATTCGATAATAAAGTACGCTTTTTAAACCGAATATATACTCCGCACCGCGGTCGCCATAATATGACCAGCTGATCGCGGTTGAAATGGCAAAAAGAAAAACACCGATGGTGATAATAAAACCGCCCCAATTGCCAAAAATACCGAGACCTCTTTTGAAAGCGAGCGCCGTAAGCGGGGAACCGTTTTGAAGCATTAATCCCTGAAGTTGGATTCTGGCTTCACGCTCTGGAATGCTTGGCACGCCGAATTCGGAGATTTGCAATGCACTGTTATATAGGGAATCATCAACCAGGATAACCGCATTGTCAACTACCGAATGATTACGAACAAATTTAACATTATTCACGATGCCATGATTACAATAAACAGTAGTGTCTGAATTTATCATTCCGACAATTTCTGAATTCTGGTCTACCTGAGCATCCGAATAAATAATGCTGATATCGGCCTGGGCATTGAACAAAACTGTATCCGGCACTTTTTCGTACCATACTCCGGTACAGACAATAACCAGTCCGGTAATCGAACAAACAATGATTGTATCAATAAAGGGTCCCAGCATAGCAACAACACCTTCACGAACAGCCTCAGTAGTTTTGGCAGCGGCATGGGCAATTGGCGAACTGCCCTGACCAGCTTCATTGGAAAACAATCCGCGTTTTACACCCCACATCATCATGTATAAAAATGTACCGCCTGCAAAGCCCCCGATGCGGGCTGCCGGTGTGAATGCCGAACGAAATATCAAAGCCAAACTGGGAAGTAAGGATTGATAGTTAATTATTAATATAATGAGACCCCCAAGGATATAAATAACACACATTCCAGGTGCTAAAAAAGATGCAACTTTACCAATTCGCTTAATACCCCCGAGAATCACCAGCCCGACAATTGATGTTGTAATCAGTCCGGTAATCCAGGTTGGTATTGCCAGATCCGATCTTAATTGATCGGCAACCGTGAACGCCTGGATTGTGTTCCCGATTCCAAAGCTGGCAATTACCAGCATAAGCGCGAAAAAGACCGCCATCCACTTGAAATTCGGTCCTAAACCTTTTTCGATATAATACATCGGACCGCCTGATACTGAACCATCAGGATGTATCTTTCTGAATTTGAGTGCCAAAACAGCTTCAGCAAATTTCAGTGACATACCCAGCAATGCGGTTACCCACATCCAGAAGAGTGCCCCGGGACCGCCATAATGAATTGCGGTGGCGACGCCGGCAATATTACCAATTCCAATAGTGGCGGATAATGCTGCAGAGATAGCCTGAAAATGAGAGATATCACCAGGATCTTCCGGATTATCATAATATCCCAGAATAACCTTCCACCCATGAATAAATTTCCGAAACTGGATAACTTTGGTTCGGATTGTCATAAAAAAACCGGTAAAAAGAAGCAAGATAATCATTAATGGAAAAAATTCAGGTGTACTCCAGATCAGATTGGCAGTTCCCGAAAGCAGGTTTTTAATCCATTCCATTACGTTCTCCATAAGATTCAAAGATGCAGTATGTTAAAGAAAACCCATCACTATTTCAATGGAGAATAGTTGTAAAAATGATTGAATATGCCTAATATTTTCTATGGAACTTGGCAATAAAACAGACAAATACTGGATGAATCAGGCGATTAGAGAAGCCGAAAAGGCTTTTAAGGAGAAGGAAATCCCTGTTGGTGCTGTTGTTGTGCATGATAATCAGATCGTCGGCAGAGGACACAATATGCGGGAGAGACTCAATGATCCAACTGCCCATGCTGAAATAATTGCGATTACCTCTGCTGCGGCTACACTGAATACCTGGCGACTGGAAAATTGCA
>CAZJIU010000132.1:0-3429 GCA_964546145.1 uncultured bacterium | reverse complement strand
TCCCGATCCATCGGGACAACCCCCGGCGTGACAAACCAGTGCTCAATTCCGACTTGTCGGGAAACTGCGACTTCAATATTAAGGAACAGCTTCCTTTAGGCTGAGGTAGATTTACGATTTTTAGTCTTAGCGCGTGAGAACTGTATGGCATTTATTTTGTTTCCACTTACCTGGAATATTTATATTTTTAGCATCATAGATAATAACTAATCAAAGAGGTTGAGGTGGGATTTAAATGTGGAATAGTTGGTTTGCCAAACGTAGGTAAATCTACGCTCTTTAATGCCCTGACTCATGCCGGGGTGCCAATGGAAAATTACCCGTTCTGTACTATTGATCCGTATGTGGGAGTTGTGGAGGTTGCCGACCAGCGACTGAATTTATTGGCGAAAATTTATCAGCCGCAAAAAGTAATCCCCACGGTTTTACAATTCGTTGACCTGGCAGGCTTGGTCAAGGGCGCTTCGCATGGTGAAGGGCTGGGTAATCAGTTTCTTAGTCATATCCAGGCAGTGGATGCAGTCGTGCATATTGTCCGCTGTTTCGAGAATCCCAATGTGGCGCATATTGATGCTCAGCTGAATCCTCAGCGCGATTTTGAAATAGTCGAATCGGAAATTATCCTGAAGGATCTGGAAACTGTCGAAAATCGGATTCATAAGATTCAGCTGAAAGCACGCTCGGGCGATCAGCAGCTACAGAAACAGTTAGCCATTCTGGAACAAATTAGGGATTTATTGGGGCAGGGGAAACCGGCGAAAAATTATCATGCTCATCCTGAAGAGGAAGCATTTATCAAAGAATTATCATTGTTATCAAGCAAGCCGGTGCTGATCGTTGGCAACATTTCCGATGAGGAGGTGACCTCCGGCAAAAAGTCTCCTCAAACCGAACAATTTGAGCAATTTGCCTTAGCCAGCGGAAATATGTTTTTAACCCTGTCGGCAAGTCTGGAACTGGAAATGACCGGGCTGGAAGCTGCTGAGCGCAAGTTATTGATGAAAGAGTGGAATATCAGCGAATCCGGTTTAGATCGTCTGGTGAGCAGTGCCTATGCTCTGTTGCAGTTAATAACTTTTTTTACGATGGAATCGAATATCTGTCAGGCATGGACAATCCAGCGAGCCACACCGGCAGTCAAAGCTGCAACGGTCATTCACTCCGGGTTTGAGGAACGCTTTATTAAAGCCGAGGTGCGCCACTGGACTGATGTTGAGCAAATTCGGTCCGAGCATCATTTACGGGAGCAAGGCTTAATTCACATTGAGGGGAAATCCTATCTGGTTCAGGATGGTGACGTAATAACTTTCAAACTGGCGCTCGGCTGATTGCGGATGTCATCAATTTTCTCTGCATTTTGCCGTTTAAATCAAATATACCAGCTGATCGCGCCCGATCAGAAAATTCTGCTGGCGGTCTCGGGCGGGATTGATAGTCTGGCTATGGCAGTTCTATTGAAGGAGTATCAAAGAGCAAGTGGCATCAATCTTGACCTTCAGGCAGCTTATGTTCGCATGCCTCAAGTAGTTTTGTCGGAGAAAGATTTAGCAACTCTTACCACTGTTCTATCAGGAATCCAGATTCAGCTAAAAGTAATTTCAGGCAAAGTAAGTCCGAAAGATATTTTCAGTTGTTATCTCTGTGCCAAAGAACGCCGCAAACAACTCAGTCTTTATGCCAATCGGAATAGTTTCGCTGCAGTAGCGCTGGGTCATAATCTGGAGGATTATCTGGAGACTGGCACGATGAATCTGATTTATCATGGGACTTTGGAGTCTCTGCAGCCGCGGCAAGTGCTGTTTGATGGTGCAGTTACGTTTGTACGGCCGTTGTTGGGTATTCCAAGGAAGCATATAGTCGCCTATTTGAAAGGATTGAATTATCCTGTTTTAAAAATCCAATGTTCTTATGCTTCTGAAAATAAACGCGTTGTAGCCCGTCAGCTCATCCGGCAGATGACCGCTTTGCAGCGAGGTTTTCGGAAAAATCTGCGATCGGCAACCAATTACTGGAATCAGTTGGAAGTATAACCGAGATTCTGGTTTACATTCCTCTTGGAAGATGACTATATTACGTAGGCGGCAACTCATGAGAATAATATTTGATAACGATAGATTGTAATGAATTCATTGGGGGTAGTGTATGAATCCGTGGGATTTCAGTTTAAACTTTAAGGATGTCGTTCTGGATTTTACTTACCTGGGAGCTTTTCTGGTATTCGGAACGATCATGCGTCGTTGGGTCCCGTTTTTTCAGAAATATTTAGTGCCCAATAATATTATCGGGGGATTCTTTGGCTTGCTCATCAGTCAGCAGGTGCTGGGCTTGCTTAATCTGAATGAGGACCGGCTGGGACAATATGTTTATCATTTGCTGGCACTGACTTTTATTGTCATCGGTTTGGGCAGATCCAAAACCAAATTCGGCAAAGGACCGGTTAGTAAATGTTTCATCGAGCTGCACTGCTATATTATCCAGGCAGCGATTGGATTACTTGTCGCATTAATTTTTATTTATACTCTTTACCCGGATTTGCCGGCGGCAATGGGTTTACTGGTGCCACTGGGTTTCGGCATGGGACCGGGGATTGCCTACACAATGGGGCACAGCTGGGAAAAGTTTGGATTTGAAGGCGGTGGCATGGTTGGTTTGACCTTTGCGGCAATCGGTTTTCTGATCGCCTATTTCGCCGGAGTGGCGACCGTCAATCGCGGCATTAGAAATCGGGAGACGGTCCTGATTAAAGGTCCTGAATCGCTGAATAATGACATTCGCACCGGAATTGTCAAGGAAAACAAACCCAGAGTCGCCGGTTTGCTAACGCTTTCACCCGAAGCCATCGAGCCGATGGCTTTTCAGGTCGGATTGATTGGCATTGTATATGCCATGACCTATGGATTGATCTATCTACTCACAAATTTAATGGCGAGGCATGGTTTAAAAGACTTCGTTGATACGGTCTGGTCTTTTCATTTCGTAATTGGATTATTGATTGCTGTCCTCGTGCGTAAAATCCTAGATCTGACCAAGACCAGCTATGTAATTGATACCGGTCTTATGAATCGCATCTCGGGCGTTGCGGTAGATTTCCTGGTAACCGGCTCAATAGTCGCTATCAGTCTGGTCGTTGTGGTTAAGTACTGGTTGCCGATTACGATCATCTCAGCCCTGGCTGGTTTGGCAACTTATGGTATTATCCGCTATGCCTCGCGCCGCGCTTTTGATGATTATAAATTTGAACGGCAGGTAGGCATCTTTGGCGAGATGACCGGTACGATTAATTCCGGTCTGGTGCTGATTCGCATTACCGATCCCGATTTCAAAACCCCGGCAGCCGAGGATCTGGCATACGGCGGAGGATTGGCTCTTTTCCTCGGTTTTCCGCTTTTAATTCTGCTGAATGCGCCGATGAACTTTTGGGGTAATACC
>CAZJIU010000131.1:0-3589 GCA_964546145.1 uncultured bacterium | reverse complement strand
TGATAATTGATGGCTTGCTCCAGGATTCCGAGGTGAAAATTATGACCATTGACGGTACCTTTATCCGTCATCTGACTTCACTGAAAGGTGAGGTTATCGGTCAGCAGGCTCTCTGGGATGGTAAGGATCATCGTGGGCGGTATGTCAGCAGCGGAGTATATCTCTGCCTGGCTTTTACCAAAGAGGGTGACACGACGGTTGGCAAAATCGCTGTTATTCGAAAGTAATTAATAAATTCATCTTACCCTCTAAAAATTTCTTGATACAGGTTAACTAATAAGTTAACTTTGAGTTGTGGAAAAAGAACGCAAGATTAAATTTTATAGCAACTATTTTTTGGATTTTTACTTTGGTCAATAAGCTGAGATTCAGGAGGAAATAGATTTTGTATTAATGCTCATAAAATCGGTGGAGAGAATTCCTGAGAAATTCTTTAAATATGTTGAAGGCACTGATGCTATTTATGAGATACGAATTGAATACTGTAGAATCCAAATTCGGATATTCAGTTGTTTTGATAAAGGTAACTCTATTATTTTTTTTTATGCTTTTATCAAAAAGAAAAAGCAAATACCAAAGAGGGAAACTTGAATTGGCGATAAAATTAAAAAAGAAATGTTTTCTAGAGAGGAAGAGATGAATAATAAAAAAATTAAGAATATCAGATCCTTCGACAAACTGATAGAGCACAAATATGGTAAAATTGGCACCCCTGAACGCGATCAGTTCGAAGAGAAAGCCAGGTACTTTATTATCAGTGAAATGTTAAAAGCTGCCCGACGGGAAGCCAATTTGACTCAGGAACAATTAGCTGATAAAATCGGTACGAAGAAGACCTATATTTCTCGAATTGAAAATGGTAATTGTGATATCCAGATTTCGACCCTCTATCGGATATTTGAAGTTGGTCTCGGAAAAAAGATCAATTTTGTTATTACTTGAATTGCTCCAATTTAAAAACGCTGCATTATGAGATATGGCTTTTACCAAAGAGGGTGACACGACGGTTGGCAAAATCGCCATAATCCGAAAGTAAACTGCCAATTTTTAAATGCTTATTTGATTCAGGCTTAAATAAGACAGATTTTAGCCAATGCTGTTTTTATATTCAAATAAGGCAGAATTAACCTTTGACAGGAGATTAAAAATGAGAGTCAAGACTTTAGTTACATATTTTTTGTTGTTTGGCATATGCCTTACCCTATTCTGGCAGTCTAATTGCCAAAAAACCAAAATGAACCAAGTGAATAAAACTCAAATCAGTAATGGGCAATTCACCACTCAAATCAACGATCTCACACTATGGTACAAAGTATCCGGTGATGGACCGGTCTGTATTCTGCCAACTCCGGGCTGGGGACCGAGCAGTGAACTCTACTTCCTGGATATGGCTCCAATGGAGGAGATGTTCACCATGGTCTACTTGGATACGCGCGGTTCCGGTCGTTCCCAGCGTCCTGAATTAAACCAATATAATATGACAGATTTTGTCGCTGATATCGAAGGATTAAGGCGTCATTTAGGATTAAAGAAAGTGTGGTTAATGGGGCATTCCAATGGCGGCACAATAGTGTTGAATTATGCTGTCACATATCCTAATCGGGTACTGGGTTTAATCCTGGTGGATACGATAGTGGGAAATGCTTCAGCAGATCCGGATTTTCCAAAACGAATGCAATTAAGAAAGAACGAACCGTGGTATGGAGCGGCAATGGAACAGTGGAAAAAGAAGCCGAAAACGCCGGAAGAATTTGATGCCTATATAAAGGCGATTACGCCGTTCTATTTTTATTCAGTTGAAAACCTGGAAAAACATAAAGAAACGTTCGAACAAACAAGTATGTCTTTCCATGCCTTGCAGGGACAAGTGTATTCGGAGAGTGCCTCAAAAGATCTAGCCTCCAGATTGTCCGAAATAAATATGCCAACGTTAATTATTGTTGGTATTGATGATTTCCTTTGTGGATTGTCTGCCGCACAGCCGATTCATCGTGAGATTCCCGGTTCAAAGCTATTGGTAATTGAGAAAGCAGGTCACTTTCCATGGCTTGAGCAACCGGAACAGTTTTTTGGAGGCATAAGAAACTTCTTGCCAAAGCTTGGATATGATGTAAACTGAAGAAGCAGAACCGAGTTGGGAGGAGAAGACACACATTAAATACGGAATCCAAATCAAATCTTGGATTAAAATATTCTGATAATCATAATCTCTATTTTACCGAGTGTTTTTGGGATTGTGATTTGTTGGTATGTCAGCCATTGCTCCTGATGTCTGATAATATGTACTCGAATTATCTTTTCTTATATTTTATCCTCGTTCGCCAGGAAAAGTATTAGCAACTGACAAGATATAAATAGTCCTTGCCAATAACGATATGAAAATGTATCTTTATTGTAGATACAACAATCGGGAGGTAGTTATGAAAACGATAATTCAGAAATGGGGCAATAGTCTGGCAATCAGGATTCCAAAATCCTTTGCCGCGGAAGTAAAAATAGAATCTGAAACTGAAGTGGATTTAAGAGTAAAAAATGGTCAACTGATAATCTCGCCAATCAAAAAAGAAAAGTATAATCTGCAGACGTTTCTATCTGAAATAACCGATTCTAACATCCATGAAGAAATAGATTTCGGGAATCCGCAAGGCAAGGAATTAATCTGATGAGTAGCGAATATATACCCGATAGAGGTGATATTGTCTGGTTGGATTTTAATCCGCAAGCCGGGCATGAACAGGCTGGTAAAAGACCAGCCCTGGTCGTTTCACCGAAAAACTACAATTCCGCAGTCGGTTTGGCACTTTTTCAACCAATAACAGGTAAGCAAAAAGGTTATCCGTTTGAGGTAGTCTTACCTGCCAATCTGCCAATCTCAGGGGTAATCCTGGCGGATCAAATCAAAAGTCTGGATTGGAGAATCAGGAAGATAAAATACATTTGTACTATTCCCGAAAAATATTATACAGAAGCTATTAATAAATTTTTAGTGCTTTTAAAGTAAGCCAAGAAAAAATTTGTTATGGGTGACATGACGGTTTGTTAAATTATTGTTATCCTAAAATGAACTGCCAATTTCTAATTGCCTTCCAATTAAGTAAAGAGTTTGAGATTAAAAATATTTGGTTTAATATAATGGTGAAATGGGTACAATGGATAAATTACTAATAAAGATTCTCCGGGGGACATCCGAAGTAAAGCCATATCAGATAAAATAAGTTCGTAAGATAATACTTCGCTATAAATTGGAGTTGGAGGAAGAGGATGAAAAATAAATATGAATTAATCATTTATTGGAGTGAGGAAGATAAAGCATTTGTTGTGGAAGTACCAGAATTACCCGGATGTATGGCAGATGGAGCAACATATCAAGAAGCTATTTTGAATGCCGAAGTCATTATCCAGGAGTGGATAATAACTGCCAAAGAATTAGGACGTGAAATACCACAACCTAAAGGTCGGTTGATTTATGCTTAATCGTTGTCAGTATATCCTATAATAAAAGTCAGATATTAGATAAAGATATTTTGATAATCGTAATCCCTATTAAATACAAATCGCCCGCATCAAAAAGTAAATCATAAAATAATCT
>CAZJIU010000130.1:0-3635 GCA_964546145.1 uncultured bacterium | reverse complement strand
CGCCGTGGCTGAAAGCGGAAAACCGGTAATATTGGTTCTAATTAATGGACGACCATTGACCCTGGCAGATGTTGAACCGCAGGTTGCCGCTATCGTTGAAAGCTGGCAGCTCGGAATTCAGCACGGTAATGCGGTTGCTGATGTCTTGCTTGGCAATTATAATCCCTCTGGCAAATTGACCGCTTCTTTCCCTTACACAGTCGGTCAGATACCGGTCTACTATAATCATAAAAACACCGGTCGTCCTCCGGCTGGTGGAGTAGAAAGCCTCAATTCAAAATACATTGACTGTCCACCGGCTCCGCTATATCCATTTGGTTTTGGATTAAGTTATAATACTTACAAATATTCAAATCTCAAACTGAGTAGTAATCCACTTCCCATAGATGGTGAGCTGCTTGTCAGCGTCCAGGTTCAGAATACCGGTAAACGAGATGGAGTGGAAGTTGTCCAACTCTATCTTAGAGATCTGGTTGCCAGCGTCACCCGACCGGTAAAAGAGTTAAAAGGCTTTCAGCGGATCGCACTCAAAGCGGGAGAGACCAAAACTGTTGAATTTAAATTAACTCACGAACATTTTTCCTTTATAGGTATGGATAACAAAAGGATCGTAGAACCGGGTGAAATCCAAGTAACAGTTAAAGATTTACAGGATAGCTTCTGGATAAAATAGATTGATTTGCGCCAGAAGAAAGAAAAAGTATTTTTAAATATGGCAAGACTTTTGGTTGAATTAAACAGAACTTGCTATTGATTAATAGATAAATTGAGTTGATCTGGTTAAATTGAGAATAGAAAAGAAATGGAAAGAGAAGTGAGACATATTTATCAAATTACAATCTTTTACTTATTAATTGTTCTGCCCTTAATCGTTATCAACTGTGGAGAAAATAATCCTACTGGTACCGACAATCCTGATAGCGTTTATATACTGGTCTGGTCAGATGAGTTTGACAGCGATGTTATAGATCCGAATAAATGGGAATACGAAGTCAACGCCGATGGTGGTGGCAATAATGAATTGCAATACTACACCGACCGTTCGCTGAATTCGTGGATCGAAGATACTGTCCTGGTCATTCGGGCATTGAAGGAAAATTACACCGGACCGGGTGGCGCCCGAGAATACACATCCGCCCGAATGAGAACCAAAAATAAGGGTGACTGGAAATATGGCAAGTTCGAAATCAGGGCAAAATTGCCATACGGCAAAGGGCTCTGGCCGGCAATCTGGTTGTTACCGACCGATTGGGTATACGGAGGCTGGGCTGCCAGCGGTGAAATTGATATCATGGAATTAATTGGCAGTGATCCGGCAAAAGTTTATGGAACCCTGCATTATGGTGGAACCTATCCGGCAAATGTCCATACCGGTGCATCTTATGCACTAAGTGAAGGTACATTTGCCTCTGATTATCACATATTTACCTTAGAATGGGAACCAACCCAAATGCGCTGGTATGTAGATGGTTTATTGTATCAAACTCAAACTGAATGGTATACTGAAGGCTATAATTACCCAGCACCTTTCGATCAACGTTTTTATCTGATCATGAATGTTGCAGTCGGTGGTAATTGGCCAGGAAATCCTGATGAAACAACCTTGTTTCCCCAGCGAATGGAAGTGGACTACGTCAGAGTTTATCAAAAGCAAATAAAAAGCAATTGAAAAAATACATAATCCAATTAATTGTAATAGCTTTCATCTCGTTTCAGACATCCTATGGATTTTTTAAAACGTTTGGATTCGACATTGTTGATTCCGATGGTAATCCTTTTATTCTTAAAGGATATGGTCTTGGCGGTTGGTTGGTTCCGGAAGGCTATATGCTGCATGACCCGGGATATGGCTCTCCGAGTTCGATCAGAAACCAGATTATTGAACTAATCGGCGAAGAGAATACCGCTGAATTCTTTGACCTTTATCGGAAAAATTATGTCAGTGAGAAAGATATTGAATTGATTGCCGAATGGGGCTTTAATTCAATTCGTTTGCCTTTTCATTACCAATTTTTTTCACCGATTGAATCGCCGGGCGTTTTCATTGATGACGGTTTCCGGATTATTGACTCTTTGCTGGTCTGGTGCAAGCGCAATAATCTTTATCTGATTCTCGATATGCACTGTGCACCAGGAGGTCAGAACTCCGGTAATATCAGTGACAGCGACGGCGAAGCAAAACTCTGGACAGTAGCATCAAACCAGGAGCGAACAATTGATATATGGCGTCATATCGCTGAGCATTATGCAAACGAAGATTGGATTATAGGTTATGATTTACTGAATGAACCGGTACTGCCGGATGGATTTACTAACACTGATTTAAAAAATTTATATATTAGCATTAAGAATGCTATTCGGGAAGTTGACCAAAATCATATTCTATTTATCGAGGGGAATTGGTATGCTACCGACTTCAGTGGATTGACTCCTAAATTTGACAACAACATGGTCTATGCTTTTCATAAATACTGGAATGAAACTGATTTGTCATCAATTCAGCAATATCGCAATCTACGCACTCAGAATATCACTCCGCTTTGGTTAGGCGAGAGCGGTGAAAATTCCAATCCCTGGTATTTTGAAGTAGTGAAGTTGATGGAGGCACAAAGTATTGGCTGGAACTGGTGGGCGCATAAGAAATTCGACACAATCACCAGCCCGCTTTCGGCGCAAGTTCCCGCCGGTTATCAACAGATAATTGATTATTGGAGCGGTAATGCAAGTATGCCTTCAATTGACTTTGCCAAATCTGCTCTATTTGAGATGGCTGAAAACCTAAAAGTTGATAAATGTATTTTCCATCCGGATGTAATTGCTGCGCTTACCGATCCGGAATTTGGAACGGTTTCCAAGCCTTTCAAGACTCACACAGTACCAGGTACGATCATGGCGGGAGATTATGACTTTGGTTCTATTGGTATTGCCTATTTCGACAATGATTATAAGAAAACAAATTACGCTGAAGATCAACCCTGGAATTTAGGCTATACTTACCGCAATGACGGAGTAGATATTGAGCAAAGGTTAAACTCCAATGACTACAATATCGGCTGGATCGAAGATGGTGAATGGGTAAAATATACTATCGAGATACTTTGGACTGGTAGGTATGCGATGAGTTTAAGGGTTGCATCTCCCAATTCGACGGGGAAATTGCGACTCTTATTGGATGATCAAATCATCGTAGATGACACTGCAATACCGCCTACCGGCGGGTGGCAAAATTGGGATAATATCGAAACTGAGGCTATCGAACTGCCAAGCGGCAAACATCAGTTGAAAGTATATTTCATCAAGGGAGGATTCAATTTTCAGAGTATTACTTTTACGGCACTCGGTAGCTCAATAGTTGAAAAAGTTACTCCTGAGATTTTGATTGGAAAAAGTTATCCTAATCCCTTTAATGACAGCACGACGATTCCGATTATGCTGACCCAAACACAAAATATTCAGTTATCTGTTTATGATCTTAGAGGCGACCTGGTCAAGAACCTGTATTCCGGCGCAATGCCAATGGGTTTAAATGAAATTCGCTGGAATGGAACAAACAACTTCGGTATTACAGTGGCTGCAGGGACATATTATTACCAAATATTTACCAACTCGACGAAGGTTGTTAGTAAGGCGATGTT
>CAZJIU010000129.1:0-3704 GCA_964546145.1 uncultured bacterium | reverse complement strand
AACCTGCAACCCTCTGCTTAGAAGGCAGATGCTCTATCCTTTGAGCTATCGGGGCTCAAAAAACGTCGGGGCAGCAGGATTTGAACCTGCGACTTCCTGCTCCCAAAGCAGGCGCGCTAACCGGGCTGCGCTATGCCCCGCGAAATTTCAATTCTCTCTCTATTCTAAAAGCGCAGTAAGTTATTTTACTCACAAGCTAAAATCAAGCCAAAAGAACCGGCCAATATTGACAAAGGATAGAAAAAAGTGTATCTTAAATTGATGATGATTGTGTTATTGAAGACAGGGAACTGGAATTATGAAAATTAAAGCCAGATCATCATCTTCTGACTCAAACCGGGCTTTAAGTAAATACCTGGAGGAGATTGGTAGATACAATCCCCTGACTCCTGAAGAGGAGATCGAATTAGCCCAGCGTATTCGTCAAAAAGATCCGGCTGCGCTTAAAAAATTGACCGAATCGAATTTGCGGTTCGTTGTTAGTGTAGCTAAGGATTATCAGGGACAGGGATTACCACTGACCGATTTAATCAACGAAGGTAACCTGGGATTGATCAAAGCTGCTAAACGTTTTGATGAAACCCGAGGATTTAAATTCATTTCTTATGCAGTGTGGTGGATTCGACAGTCCATTCTGCAAGCTCTGGCGGAACACTCCCGGATTATCCGCCTGCCGTTGAATCGCGTCGGGACAATCAGTAAAATTACCAAAGAAGCCGAAGTCCTCGAACAGCAATTTGAACGTACTCCGCGACATGATGAAGTCGCTTATGGTCTGGACATGCAGCCTGATGAAGTCAACGAGGCTTTGCGCATCGCCCGGCGGCATCACTCACTTGATGCACCTTTCCGGGTGGATGAGAAAAATTCATTGATTGATGTAATTCAGGATGATACCCAACCATCGCCCGATCACCTTTTGATGGGTGAATCTCTCCGGGCCGAAATCAAGGATGCTCTCAATACCCTTAAGGACCGCGAACGGGATGTGATCAAGATGTATTTCGGAATTGATCGTGAATATGCCTTAACTTTGAACGAGATTGGCGAGGAGTTCAATTTAACTCGAGAGCGTGTTCGTCAAATCAAAGAGAAGGCAATCAGACGTCTGCAGCATAAATCGCGCAGTAAAAAATTAAAGACTTATCTGGGTTAAGGGATAAGAGTAGTTCTTCGATTAATGGAATAAAACTAAGGCTACTGAGTTACCAGGATAAAAACAAAAATTTTATTAATCAACGGTTCTGAATCATCGGGATTGGCTTTTCATAGAATGGAGATAGCTATGCTGATCGAAAGCTTGTCAGGAGTACGGGGGCATGATCTTGATTTGACCGAGGAGGTAGTCAAGTCCTACGCGCACGCATTCGCTGAATATTGCACAGGTGGAAAATTACTATTGGGACGGGATACCCGGCCGAGTGGTAAACGCATTTCAGATTTAATGATTGGAGCTTTGAGAGATGCCGGTAAGACTGTGATAGATCTAAGTATTTGCCCTACCCCCACAGTCCAATTTGCGGTTATTGATCAAAATGCGGCTGGTGGGATTGTTGTTACGGCAAGCCATAATCCGCTACCTTGGAATGGACTCAAATTCATCGGTTCGGACGGAATCTTTTTAGATGGTAATGAAATGCTGCGTTTGAAGGAGCGGCGGATCGAAATCGCCAAAAATCTCAATCAGATTAAAAAGTTAAACGGCTCGAGCCGGAGCTATGATAACGCCATTGATGATCATATTCAATCCGTTTTGAATATTCCTTATATAGATCAGAGTCTTATCCGAAAAGCAAAGTTCAAAGTTGTTGCTGATGCCGTCAACGGGGCGGGATATCGGGCAATCCCGGAATTGTTATCACGACTCGGTTGTACAGTGGTAGAATTAAATTGTTCAGCAGATAAACCGTTTCCGCGTTCGCCTGAACCACTGCCGGAAAATTTGAGTGAATTAGGTCAAACAGTTTTAGCGAACCACGCCGACCTCGGGCTGGCGGTTGACCCCGACGGCGATCGGCTGGCGATTGTTTCCAATTCAGGTGAACCGATATGTGAAGAATATACTCTTGTTTTGGCAGAGTTGTTGGTCTTGTCAAAATCTTCAAAACGTAATCTGAAAGTTGTTACCAATTTGTCTACGACCATGGCGGTGGATGAGATTGCCCGATGGTATAATGCTGAAGTGATTCGGACGCCTATTGGTGAGATCAACGTGGTCAAGAAAATGCAAGAGGTGGAAGCAGTAATTGGCGGTGAAGGAAATGGCGGAGTGATCCTGCCGGAAGCCCATCTTGGCCGGGATTCATTAGTAGGAACGGCATTAGTTCTGCAGCTATTGGCAGAAAAGGAGAAGCCGATATCGGAATTGATGCAGGAACTGCCTCGTTATGAAATGATAAAGCTGAAAGTCCCTCGGGGAAACCTGCTACTTGCGGACATTGTAGCTGATTTGAAAAAGCTGGCAAAGCCTGAAAAGATTGATACTCAGGATGGAATCAAATTTATCTGGGGTGATCATTGGGTGCATTTACGACCATCGAATACCGAACCGATAATTCGGATTTACGCTGAAGCAGCTGATAAACAATTTGCTCAAGCTGCAGCCGCTCCTTTTGTAGCTTTTTTTAATAAGTATTCAGACAGGGTTGAAACGTAATGAAAGATCAAAAGTATAAAACTGAAATTTCAGTGGCGGAAGCACGGAAGAATATCGCCGGGATCATTGATCACACTCTCTTACGAGCAGATGCCACCCTCAAGGATTTGGATCAACTCTGCCAGGAAGCCATCGAATATTCCTTTGCCAGTGTTTGTGTCAATCCAGTCCATGTTAGTTACTGTGTTCAAAGGCTTAAAAACAGTCGGATTCCGGTGGCGACAGTAATCGGTTTTCCTCTCGGCGCCAACCTGACCCGGATTAAAGCAAGCGAAACTGAGACTGCACTTGATAATGGTGCCACCGAATTCGATATGGTGATCAACATCGGAATGCTGAAATCTGGAAATGATGATTTTGTGCAGGAAGATATTGAGGCGATTGTCAAGGCGGCACGCGGTCGTCTGGTAAAAGTCATAATCGAGACGGCATTGCTGACAGAATCGGAAAAAATCAAGGCGTGCAGCCTGGCAAAACTTGCCGGAGCACATTTCGTAAAAACATCTACCGGATTCAGCAAAGCCGGCGCAACCATTGAAGATGTGAAGTTAATGCGTGCAACCGTAGGAAGTGAGATGGGTGTAAAAGCATCGGGAGGCGTGCGAACTTTTATTGAGGCAATCAGTATGGTCGAAGCCGGAGCAAACCGCATCGGGACCAGCTCCGGCGTTCAAATTGTGCAGCAGTCGAAAATCTCATGAGTGATTGGATTACGATTCAAAAAGACGAAAGGCATATTGCCAAGGAACGGGCGAAAGCCAGAGACTTGCGTAAAAGCCAGTGGTGGCAAAATAAATTGAATGCCGGTATTTGTCATTATTGCGGTAAGAAATTTCCCCGCAGCGAATTGACGATGGACCATATCGTGCCAGTCGCCCGGGGCGGGAAGAGTACTAAGGGCAATATCGTGCCCTGCTGCAAAGCCTGTAATAATGCTAAAAAATACCTTACACCGGTTGAAAAACTAATGCAGGGCAATGCGTCTGATAATAATTCAACTTAAGAGTAGATGTTAATCTGATTACAAAGCACAGCCCTGTAACCAGTA
>CAZJIU010000128.1:0-3818 GCA_964546145.1 uncultured bacterium | reverse complement strand
GCTTAAGACCCCGCCAGTTGGAGTGGGTAAACGGCTGGCTAAAGCAGATGGCAAATTTTCACATCCGGTAAAAGCCGAATCGGCTTCCGAATGGATTATTCCAATCGGTGTTGCCAGTAGCGACGGAAAATTAATTGACAATTTCAACGGCTTGGGAGTAAAGGCAGCTGCATCCGATATGTTTGATCTTTTTGATACGCGCGATTTTACCCCAAATCTGGATACCTATGTTGATCTCTATTTCCCTCATCATGAAATCAACAATCGTTTGAATTACTGGCCCCAAAAGCCGATGAAGGCGGCATATGACATTCGCTCGAATGCGGACGTGATTGCCTGGGATTTTCGCGTAGATTACTATAATGCGCCGAATTGCCAGTTGACTCTAAGCTGGGATGCCAGTCAATATCCGGCAGCTGATAAAGAGCTCACCCTGGTGAATTTCCAGACTGATGAACGGATTAACATGCTGGTAAATTCATCCTACAATGTCACCACTGCGGAAGATAATTACGGGACGCTTTATTTTGCGGTAGTAGCGGCTGATCAAGAAGTTATAAGTGGAGTAAATACTGATGATCTGACCAGACCTGATGGTTACAGTTTGTTAAGGAATTATCCTAATCCATTCAATGCGGTGACGAAAATCTATTATACTTTACCGGAACCGGCTGAGGTCACACTGAATATTTACACCTTAAAAGGGACACTGGTAAAAACCCTGGTCAATGGACGGCAATCTGCGGGCTATTATGGTTTTAATTGGGATGGTAACGATCGCGCTGGGAAAGCGGTTGGCTCCGGAATATACATCTATCAGCTGCGAGCCAATGACCAGATAATGTCGCGAAAAATGGTTTTAATGAAATAACGCAGGAATTGGGATTATTTGGATCAAATCGAGAGCTCGAAAGAGCAAGCCGGAAAATGGCCATATCAGATCCCGCGAATCACTGAAAAGGGATTGGTAAAAATCGAAATTCAGAGTCATCCATTAACTGATGAAATTTCGTTTCCCCAATAAAAGCGTGAAATGAGTTTTAATGAGGATTTCGGCTTACTGAAAAATACTAAAGCACCATTAAAAATTCGCTGTCAAGGTAAGAGTATGCTCCCGGGAATTCAACCGGGAGCATTGTTAATGATCCAGCCGGGAACTTATCCCGAGCAGTCTCCGCGCAAGGGCGAAATTATTGCCTTTCGGCGTGGCGCAGGTCTGGTTTGTCATCGGTTTTATGGTGTGCTGCAGATTGGTAATAAAGTATTTGGAATCGAAAAGGGTGATTTCAATCGGATTGCCGGAATCTTCAGGATCGAAGATTACTGTGGCAAACTGATTGCGGTTGATGAGAAACCCGCTACTGGATATTTTACCGAAGTCCATAAACCCCATGTTGCGTTCCTTTTTTGGGGATTGTTACAAGAGCGGTTTTATCGTTTTTTCCGCAAATCCGCTCGATAATTAAAAAAATTACCACTTAAAACTTTTCTTTACCTCTTAGCAAAATCTGGTTATATTTTGCCAATGCGGGATTTTACAGCCAAATTATTAACATTATGTAGGATAATTAGCGGAGTTGATGGAGAAAAGTGCAGTATTGCGGGCGAAACTGAAACGCCGACCGACTTATTGATTGAACAACTCCAATACCATCAGCTGATTCCTTTGGTTTATTATTATCGGCAGCAGCTTCAAGCGGCTGGCTGGGATTTTGATCAGAGTACTATTGAACTTTTAAGAAGTCATACCTTTTCAAATATCAGCCGAATAATGATTGTCGAGCACTTTCTTCAGCATCTTGACGGATTATTTAAGGCAAACGCGGTTGAATATCGGATTTTTAAAGGAATTGTCACGGCAAAGTCGGTTTATCAAGAGGATTACTTGCGCAGTTTTGGCGATTTGGATATTTTAGTTCGAGCGGATCAGCTGCAGGCAGTCGAGTCGTTACTGCAGCAGGAGGGATTTACTCATGCCGAGGATTTGTACAGTCATTTTCCAGACGAAATCATTCAGAAATACTCATTTGCCCAGCACTTTAACCGAGTCGAACCGTATAATGTCTCGCTGGATGTTCATCTCAACTTAAGTGGCCGGCTGCACCCTTTTCAATTTGATTCGGCTGAATTTTGGGACAACCAAACTTCAATTGCCATTAATGGCAGTACAATTCTGACTTTTAATCGGGAATATCAGGCGATCTATGCCATTTATCATGCCTTTAAACATTATTTCTTTAAATTGATCTGGCTTATTGATGCTTTTTTACTCCTGGATCAAAAGCAGCTCGATCCGGAAAAATTTCAACAACTGATTAAAAAGTATAAACTCACTAAGTTGTTAATCTTCTATTCCCAGATCACCCTTGATTTATTCGGGCGCTTACCCGTGGCCATTCAAAAAATCCAGATCTCATCTCAACGGCCTCACCGGATTATCAACGCGCAGACGGTTCTGCAAGGTGCGCTACCTTATTCACAATCACGGGCCCGGATACTATTGCCCATGTATTACCTGCCGGGATGGATTGCCCGATTGCGGTTTCTATGGACTCAGTTGTTTCCGCCAATCGAGACAATCAGGAATTTTTACTTGCAGGATGGTCCTCAAAAAAAGTTCTGGAATTATTTTAACTTACGATGCCGAGCGATCACCGATCTAATATTAAACAAGCCGCAGGAGGAATAGCCAAATTGCGATATCGACAATCCAATAGTGTTGACTGGAAAAAATTTGAACAGGAAAGTGTTCTGCTCGATTTATCTTCGGGCTATTATTTCCGGCTTAATGCAGTTGGAACTTATATCTGGTCCTTATTGGATGGCAAGCATAACCTGGCGGAGATTGTTGAGGAAGTTGTCAAGCGATTTGAAGTCTCGCAGCGTCAGGCAAAAAAGGATATCAGCGGCTTTATTCAGTATTTATTAGCCGAGAATTTAATCGAAAAAGGCTGATATTAAATGCCTGCCGAATATTCCTACCATGAGAAATTAGATTTTTTAAATTTTCGGATTCTCTGGCATACGAACTATCTACCTTTAATGAATATGATTTGGGAGCAATTTTTATCTCCTAAAAATCGGTTGGTTGGTTCAGTAACGGATACTTTTAATTTTTATGTTCGCTTTGTAGAAGAGGATGACGAGGAGATTCCCGGAAATACGGCACTCAACCGTTACTATGATTGCCAACAGGGAATTCTACGTTTAACCTATCTCAACGGGGCAATCACTGTGGAAGTTGATTATCAAATCCGTCAAGTGAGGGCGATGATAATGAAGCGGGCGTTGAATTATCAGTGGGCAATCGGTAACTGGGTGCTGACAATTCCATTGAGTGAGTTAATGAAATTGTATGGTTTGTATCTGATGCATTCTGCCTGTTTGGTATCTGCCGATCAAGGAGTGCTTTTTGCCGGAAAATCGGGTATTGGCAAAACTACTCTGACTTTAGGATTACTCTCGATGGGCTGGCAGGCGGTTTCAGACGATGAGGTCTTTCTGACCTCGAATCCTGACCTTGTTGCTTATAGTGGTCCCGAAAAGGCAAAAATCAGCTGGTCCAGCTGGCGGCGTTTTCAATATTATCTTGGTCAGCAATCACGCTTCAATAGTAAAAAATTGGTCAATCTCGACGATTATTTTCCGGGGCAAATTCTGGATTCACATTCGATCTCAGCCATTTGTTTTATCGAGCAATCTGACAGAACCGTAATCCTGAGACTGCAGCCAATTGAGAGTTTTCGACGGATGCTGTCGGTCGGATTTCTGACCTCGGAACCACAACTAACCCGTAAAAATAGTGATTTTTTATATAA
>CAZJIU010000127.1:0-3853 GCA_964546145.1 uncultured bacterium | reverse complement strand
TATCCACCATGGTGTAGAAAGCGCCTTTAGGACGAATGCAGCTTACATGTGGAATCTGGTTGATTTCAGCAACAAGAAACTCGCGCCGTTTTTCGAATTCCCGGCGCATTCTTTCGATACTGCCGTCATCCTTGGTCAAAGCGGCAACAGCCGCCTTTTGAGTTATCGAATTGACGCAGGATGCCGTCTGACTCAGGATGTTAACCGTGGATTTAATGATTTCGGCGGGACCAGCAGCATAACCCAGGCGCCAACCGGTCATGGCGTAAGCTTTGGAGACGCCATTAATCACAATAGTACGGTTTTTAGTATCTTCGGATACCTGGGCAATAGAATAGTGTTTTTCACCGTCATAAATTAGTTTCTCATAGATTTCATCTGCCAGGATCAGGATATCGTATTTTTGACATACTTCGGCAATCTGAGTCAACTCTGCTTGAGAATACACGGCGCCCGTTGGATTATTCGGAGAGTTCAGGATCAAGGCTTTCGGTTGCTTCAATGAATTTAGCAGATTATCCAGCTGGCTTGCAGTAATCTTGAGGTCCGTATCTTTGCCCGCTTCCAGGAAAACCGGAATCCCATCCGCCAATTCTACCTGGGGTGGATAACTGACCCAATATGGTACCGGGATGATGACCTCGTCTCCGGGATTACAAATTGCCGTCAGTATTGTTGAAATTACGATTTTACCCCCGGGCGCAACCAGAATTTCTTCAAGTTGATATTTCAGGTGATTGTCGGATTCGAATTTAGCTGCAATTGCCTTGCGCAGTTCCGGAATCCCGGCGGCAGGAGTATAGCGAGTGAAGTTTTTGTGAATCGCCTGGATTGCGGCTTGTTTAATATAATCGGGTGTGTTGAAATCCGGTTCGCCTACCCCGAAGTTGATAACGTTCACACCCTGGGCGGTCATTTCCTTTGCACGGGTATTCATCGCCATCGTCGCAGATGGCTTGATAGAACTGGCTTTAAGAGAGATTCGGTTCATTTTTGTGTAACTCCTCCTGCGAATTTGGTTCCTAAAATACAAAATTGGGAGATAATTTTTATGAAAAAAATTGATTGAGGATGGTTTATTTCAGAATTTCTTTTATGGTGAATTGCCGATATAGATTCAATTGACGCAAAATATCATCGTATTCCTTGATGTTGTCAACAATTATTTCGGACAGGATTTTTCCCAGCCCGGGACCAATCATAAAACCCTGACCGCACATGCCACTGACTATAAAATAATTGGGATATTCCTGGGTATACGAAATGATTGGTAAACCATCAGGCGTCATAGGATAAAGACCGCGCCAGGTGCGTCGTACCCGAAGATTGCGTAGACGCGGGTAAAGTTCGATCATTCTTTCAGTTACTTGGGGTAAAAAGATCGAAGTATTATCGCAGTCGGTTCCTGGTATACTGGGCTCCGGTGTCAGGCAAAAAACCACTTGTCCTTCCGCATTTTGGTAAAAATAATAATTAGCAGAGCCCTTGGCAGGTCTGGTATCGACAATCATTGGCTCAAAAAAGCGCTGCGCTGGTTCGGTAATCCCAGCCTCATGTGACTCAGGATAAATCGGCACATCAATATTAATAAGTTTTCCTAAATTCCCGGATGATGCGCCAGCGGCATCAATAATCAGAGCCGCGCTGTAGCTATTCCGATTAGTTTTAACTGTCCAAATCTGGTCGTGGCGCGTTTCGAAATCAGTCACCTCTTCATTAAAATGGAATCTTACCCCGGTTTGACGAGCCAGCATGTAAAATGCGTCAATTACTTTCAATGGTGAGGCTGAACCATCCTCCGGGGAGTAGGTTCCACCCAGCAATTTGTCGGGATTGATTCCCGGAACCATTTCGGTGACTTCTGCACTGGAAATCCAACCAATATTGAGTTCGAAATGTTTTTGCAATTCCAGGAGAGTTCGCAGTTGCTCTTCGGTTTGATAATCGTAGGCTACGAATAGATAACCTCCGGCGATCCAATCAATATCGTAGCCGTACAGGTCTTCCATGTGGGAAACAATTTCGATGCTTTTGCGGCAGATTTTAATTTTTGCCGGATCGGAATGAGTTGCCCGAATTCCGCCGATGGCTGAGCGATTTTGACCGCGCCCGACGGACGGCATCTTTTCCAAAACCAGCACCGAAATGGCGTATTGGGAGAGATAAAAACTTAAGGGTACTCCAATACTGCCGGCACCAATGATGATTATATCATAACTTTGCATATTCTATTCGGGTATTTCCTCATTGATTATCACGTACATTGGTATTTCAACACTTAGCGGACGCCGAGTTCCCAAACTGACCTCATTCCAATCCACGCCAGCCATTTGAAATATTTGGGGCAGCAGCATGGAACAGGTTTTACCTCCACAGGCACCTATCCCAACCCTGATCTGCTTTAACTGGTTAACATCGCGGATGTTATGTTCCTGGATGTAATTCACTAGTTGCTTAACTGTTACCATCTCGCAGTGGCAAACAATTGCATTATCGGGGAGATGTTGAAAAGAGGTTCGGGCAAGAGCGGCAGTATTTGACGGATCCTGGATTCTAATTCCGCAAATTTTGCTGCCATTAGTAGCAGTAGCTTTGACATGTACCAGGTGGGTCTTGTATTTTTTTAACCAGCGAATTTTGAGTACCTCAGCCTGCTCCAGATAGTTGCCGGTCTGATCGGTAACTGGGATTTTATCGCCCACTTTGAAGTCGGGTAGAAATTCGTGGGGTAATACTACTTCAGCGGAAAATTGGTCGAGTTTACGGGCAAGAGTGATTGCCAAACCAGGGCAGATTACGACACAAAGTCCGCAGCCGGTGCAGTCTTCGGAGTACCGCGGAATATCCAAAATATTACCCAGTTTCTCTTCGAGATGGATTGCATTAACCGGGCAGATGGTGGTACAAGGATCGCAAGGGATCTCTTCATCGCAACGAATAATGGGCTGGAAGGATTCGTTCAGAGTTACCTCGATTGATGGGTAAATTTTACCTGGCTTACTTTTCAATATTTCGGCTTTTTCTTGCCAGCTGGGATCAATCTTAACTTTTTTACCTAAAAGTTTTGCCATTTGCAGACCGGCAATCCGTCCGCCAAACATCGCCGAGGAAGCCTCGGCAATCTCTTCAGCATCTCCGGTTTTTACTACCGGAAAACCAAACTCCTGCGCCGTCTCATAGAATTCATCCACTGGCATTAATCCGGCAGCAACCAAAATAGTATCTACCTTATAGGTCCGGGCTGTCTCTAAAATTGGCTGCCAGTCCTGATTGACCCGGGCGATTGTAATTTTTTCAACTTTGCCATCACCCTCGGCGGATAGAACGGTGTGATTCAGATAGATTGGAACACCCATCCGCTGGATTTTATCGGCATGAACTTTATATCCTGAGACCTTATCGAGGATATCGCAGATTCCGATCACCTGGATTCCCGCCTGTAAAGCGTGATAGGTAGTGATTAATCCGACGTTACCACTTCCGATGATGAACAAGCGTTTGGACGACCTGACCAAGTCGCGATTGACAAGGGTTTGGAAAGCACCAGCACCATATATTCCCGGAAGATTATTGCCAGGGAAAATCAGACTTTTTTCGCGGGCACCGGTGGCGATAAGAATACCTTTAAAATCAACGGTTATATAGTTGTGATTGTTGTAGAATATCCCCGCTTTCTGATCCTTGAAAATTCCGACTACGGAGGAGTTAGGGTATACAATAACATTTGGAAAATTTTTGAGTTCGTTTGTAAGTCGAATGGCAATTTCAATTCCGCGGATTCCGGCATAGCAATCGGCAATTGAACCGAAAAATTTATGAGTCTGGAGCAGCAGTTTGCCGCCTAACTTGGCTT
>CAZJIU010000126.1:0-3874 GCA_964546145.1 uncultured bacterium | reverse complement strand
AGAGCCGAGGCAGCGTCTTCAATAACGAAAATATCACTGTTCTTCGTCAATTTTAAAATTGGTTCTACGGCGCAGGGCAACCCAAACATATGAACAGGCATAATTATCAATGTTCTGTCCGAAACTGCGTTAGCAATTTTCTGAATATCTATGTTGAAGGTAGTCGGATCAATGTCCACCAGGACCGCTTTTAAACCAGCAGCATTGATTGGTAATAGTAGCGAGGGTGCCGTATAGGCGGGAAGGATAACCTCATCCTGCTCCGGGCGTTTGCGAATTTCTAGAAGCAATTTATATAAAAGATAGTTTGCTGTTGTCCCGGAATTTACCAACGCCAGATTATCGACCTGCAGGTATCGTTTTAAAATATCGGCAAAATGCGTTAGTGTACGGTCACTTCTGACCAAACCAATCTTGGCTAGAATTACATCGCTTAATGTATAAGGTGTTCCAGCTGTGGGCATCTGTAAAAGCATAGAATGATTCTCAGTATTCAGTAACTTTCTTCAGGGTTAAGATATAATCCCAGGCGATCAGTTTTGTATTAATTCCCACTGCAGCAACATTTTCCAGAATAACTCCCCAATCTGGTAACAATGTTTTAAACTGGTCGACTTTGTATGCTGATGTTGCAAATGTCTCCTTAAATGAGTGTAAAAAGTATTTTACAGCAATCAGTAAATTAGAACGATTGCGGATATCGAAAATAATTTTCCCTCCGGGTTTGCAAATGCGGATTAGTTCGGAGAGGATCAATGCAACTTCGTCGAATGTGCCAATGTTTAGGAACGTATTCAAGCAAAGCACAATCTCTATGCTGTTAGTTTTAATGGGTAGGAAAAATGCATCACCGTTAATCCATTCAATATTGGTGACCCGGTTAGTTTTCGCGATTTGTTTAGCCTCTTGCAGAAGTGAATACCGCAGGTCCAATCCAATTAATTTACTTGAATGAAAATAATTATTCTCAAGATCTATTAAGAATAGACCATTGCCCGTCGCGATGTCTATCACTATCCCGACTTTATTGGGAATTTGAGTAATAGCTTTATTTCTAACCTTGGAAGTGATGTATCCAAGAAAAGCTTTTTTTCTTGAAACGTCGGATAAATCAAGCTGTTTTTGTAAATGTGCCGGTTTTAATGAAAGCACTAGCTGCCTCCGCAACAGATTCTGGTTTGATATGGTAAATAGATTCAGGGAAAAATATATTTTCTCTGGTAAAAATATTTTCACCTTTAGGATAATATTTCATTATTAATTTAGGGAAATCGCCCCAGGGGGCATAACGGTATGGATTTTCAGGACCAAAAAGAGCTATTGTGGGTACCTTTAGTGCTGCAGCAAAATGCATTAAACCAGTGTCGTTTGTAATCAGGAGATTACTTTGTTGGAGCCAGGCTCCTACTATTTGAAAAGGTAATCCAATTATCGGTGTGATTTTCGATTTGTCAATGGATTTCAGAATTGGCTTGATGAATTCAGCATCGATCTTACCGCCGAAAATTAAAAAGTAGGAATTTTTTGAAGTTTGAAGTCTTTCGATTAATTCAATTGTATTTTTAATTGGCCACCGCCGGTCTGAGCGATAAGCGCCAATATTCATTCCAATCAGAATTTTGTCTTCTATCCCTGATTTTTTGATGTGATTCTGAATTATTTCTTCTGGTTCGTTACCGATAAAAAATTCGAGATTGTCAGGTTTACTTTTGATCCCAAACAAACTCAGAATTTGGAATTTTCGCTCGACTTCGTGCTGTTTACTAAATAAAGTTTCATCAGAAGACAGATCAAAAAATACACCGCGCTGGTCTGTGTTGCGCCCTGCGGTGACTTTACTATTGAACAAATTGATAAAAGTTATGCGGCGCCGAGCAGCGGCGTCTGATTCAATTGTGCTCAGGTCAATTAAAAGTCCAGGCTTTTGACGAGCGACTTTTTTTATCTTTGCAAAGTTAACCAAATTTCGAATTAGATAATTTCCGGTTGTCCTAAATGGAATAATTGAGAAAGGATTTTCGAGGATGTTCCGGGAAAAATCTTCGGCAAGAGTAACGGATCGTTGTGCTACAAATAGACTGACAGGATTGTGAGGAAAACGCTTTCTTAAGCTTTTAAGGGTAGGAGTTGCCATAATAAAATCTCCCAGACCACCAATCTCAAGCACTACAATGAGCTCCTTCTGGCCTATATTGAATTCCATAGCTAATTCGAATTGCGATTAAACATCTGATTTTTTCAAAGTAAGGTAACCAATGACAAATCCCGTTAAATATAGAATTAAACTTAGTAAATAAAAAAAGCGAATTGTCAAGATTGTCTTTATCAATCTTAAAATGTAAGAGATAATTCTAACAATTGATGATCGTTTCTGTTTTACTTTAGTTTCATGTTGATAGGCTAATTCGACTACAAATTCCGGGTAGAATTTATTTACGTAGGCTGCCATTTTACCGTTACGATAGAATTGTCTAATGAATTTTTTGAATGTCCCAGGCGGCAGGTGGTGAATGAAAAGTTCCGGGAGCACAACAACGCGATAGCTGGCTTGGCGAATCTCCTGGCGCAGATAGGGATCCAAACCGCGCGGGATGATCTCATTTTCGCCGCCGATTTTGATGAAGACATCTCGGGAAATAATGCAGCAGGGATGTTCAGCTAAGTCACTATCGGTAATCTCATGCACGATTGGTGATGTGCGGCGCGGGAGCTCCCGCATCACCTGCCGGACGAACCAGGATGCATCATTGGGTACCAGATTGGCAACGCCGGCCATACCGATATCCGGATGCAGCTCCATTGACTCAACCATTGTTTCCAGGATGTCGGTAGTTCCTAACCGGGTATCGTCATCGAAAACCACAATATATTTACCTGAGGCAAGAGCGACGCCGCTGTTGATCGCCCGTCCCTGGCGAGTGTCTTTGATGACCAGCAGGACTTCGAAATTCCAAAAGGTCTGCTGGTCCAGTTGTCTCAGCAAAGCCGGCAGATAGCCTTCACGTCTCTTGTCAATCGTCGGGATAACGATGCTTAGCAGCGGATCCGTGACTTTTGCAGGTCGATGAATTTCGATATATCCTTCTGTTTCCCCATAGGGATATTTGACGAAAGAGCGAGAAATGTTGCCGGTAAGAGTCTTTTTCAATTGCATGTTAAAATTTGCTCCAAACCTGGCTAATTTAAGGAATGCTCAGTGGATTGAATAATAAACCTGTTTGGGAAATACAAAATGAATAGTGGTTTCTGTCTATTATTTTCAGCTTAAACGGGATTCAAGCAGAGGAAAGTTAACGAATGACGGTTTGAGCCCGGGCTATAAGGGCTTCGGGTAATATCAGTCCCTGAATTGCTGCAGCCGACAGGTTCAGTGTGAGAGTAGCACCTTGCATGTATTTGATTGGGATGCCAGCCGGTTTTTCGCCTGCCAGTACGCGCAGAACCATTTGGCCAGCGACATAACCAGCCTGGTAGAAGTCCCAACCCACACCGACCGCCGCGCCGCGGTTAACTTCTGTACTCTGATTGCAGAAAAGCGGCAGTCTGGCTTGATTGGCGACTTTAACAATAGCTTCAAAACCGAGATTCGTCAAGTTATCCGAAATCTGATAGATTGCATCGATGTCTTTAGTGATGAGTGCACGAGCAGCATCAGCCAGTTCACTGGAGTTATTTACAGGCAGTGCGACAATTTCGATCCCATGTTTACTTGCGGCTTTTTGCTGACACTCGAGATAATATTCGGAATTGATTTCGGCTGGAGTATAGATCGTGCCGAGACTGCGGATATCGGGCATTAGTTCGTGAATCAGTTCGATGGTTTCGTCAAAGGGCGAACGTGTAGCCACGCCGGTTACATTAGGTAAGTGATTAG
>CAZJIU010000125.1:0-3903 GCA_964546145.1 uncultured bacterium | reverse complement strand
CATCATAACTTTTAGTGAGAAATTCGTTCTCATAATTGCGGTCGAGGTAGGCAAGTAGGAAGATATAATCGGTCTTTTTACGTAATTCCATAATGATCTTTTTCAAAACCTCATCAATTGGCAATACCTTCACCCCGGGAATAGGTATCTGGTATTCGGAAGTAATTCCGACTATGCCAAATCTCTTTTTGCCGATTTTGTGGATGATATAAGGTTGAAATAGAAGCCGATCAGTGGCGCTGTCGGCAAGATTGGCTGAAATGAAGGGGAATTTGGCGGTTTTTTGAATTTCCTGGATAAAATCAAGACCTCCGATAAAATCCTGGGCGGCGACGTTGTACGCCTGATAGCCGATCATATTATAGCTATTCAAGGTAGTCTTTGCGGTATGCAGGCGGATATCTCGCTCAACTGGGTTGAGACCACGGCCATGAAAAAAGAGGTCACCGGCATCCAGAATCAGGAGATTATTATGGGTATTTTGATACTGCTTAATTGCAGTTGCTTTCCTGGCCAGACCGCCAAGCCTGTGAGTTCGTCACCCACAGGGTTCGGTTTCGCCCTGAACAGAGGCGGAAAAGAAAATTGAGTATTCCTCTGCCCGTATGCTGTTTAGCGCCAATAGCCAGAGAGCCAAACCTGATAAAAGCAGTCGAATTGGAATTCTAAATCGCATCGCGTCTATATTACTAATAATTTTTATGAAATTCGATAGAAAATTATTGGTGATTTACACCTCCAAGATTTCAAAAATCTCGAAGATGTTTAGATGGGATTAATTATGGTTGGGTTGCCCCGAAATTCTTCGAGACTTTTACAGCCGGTGCAGAACATACTGATGCGGAGAGTTTCTCCGTAAACCTGGATCATTCGGTCGAGGCCTTCGAGGCCCTCTTTTTTGCGAATCGTCAAAAAGGGTGCCGCAGCGCCAGCTAGTTCGGCGCCCAACGCAATAGCTTTGGCAAATTTCAACCCGTTGTCAATTCCACCGGAAGCAATCACATGCAGTCGTTTTAGTTTGGTGGCATTTTGAATTGCCGTGGTAGTCGGAATACCCCATTCGAAGAATTGGGCGGCAACCTCTTGACGAATTTTGGTCTTCGTTCGCAGATGCTCAATTCGTGACCAGGAGGTACCGCCGGCGCCGGCAATATCAATCCACTGAACACCGATTTTGACCAGGCGTTTGATTACATCTGTAGAAAATCCAAATCCGACCTCTTTGACGATGATTGGTAAAGGCAAAGTATCTTTCAATATTTCAATTGCCTGGCTAACTCCTTTGAAGTGTGGTTGGCCCTCGGGCTGCAGCGCTTCCTGGAGTGGATTAAGATGAACAGAAAGCGCATCAACCTGGATTTCACGCAATAAATTCAGCAATTTTTGGGAGTTCAGACCTTTGACCAGCTGGGTTGCTCCGATGTTAGCGATCAGGGGAATATCCGGTGCATTCTGGCGAGCAACAAGGTAGCTTTTCAAAGCCGCACGGTTTTCCAAGGCTGGTCGAATACTGCCTAAGCCGAGAGGTATTTTAAACTGATTAGCAACCTTTGCCAGATCTCGATTGAGTTTTTCGCCCTCCTCCTCGCCACCGCTCATAGAGGAGATCATTAGCGGCATTGCCAGTTTGTATCCCAGGAAATCGGTTTGGGTATTAACCTCATCCAGATCAATTTCCGGTAAGGCATTGTGAACGAAATGGTAGTGCTCGAATCCGGTTGTCTGTTCACGAAAATTAACTTCCTGATTGTGAACAATCTGCAGGTGCTCTTTTTTACGTTTGCTGATCTCGTCGGTCATACTTATTTATCCTCCCGATATACCGCAAGTGAACTCCAGGCCTGGCAGGTCGGCATTACTTCGATCTGGTTGATGTTGACATGTTCCGGCAGATTGGCAAGCCACCAGACGATATCGGCAATATCTTCTGCTGATAAGGATTTAGTATTTTTGTAAAATTTCCCTGCTTTCTTCCGGTCTCCCTTAAAACGAACGATGGAGAATTCGGTCTCGGCCATGCCTGGTTCAATATTGGTTACCCGAATGTTCGTTCCTAATAAATCCGACCTCAGATTGCGGGAAAATTGCTGCACAAATGCTTTCGTTGCACCATAAACATTGCCACCTGGATATGGCCAGCTGCCCGATACCGAACCAATGTTGATGATTAGTCCGCTGTTGCGTTTGACCATTCCGGGGAGGATTGCCCGAGTGTAATACACCAATCCCTTAATATTGGTATCAATCATTGTGTCCCAATCATCCAGACTGGCTTCATAAGCCGGCTCCAGTCCAAGCGCCAGACCGGCATTATTCAAGAGTACGTCAATAGCGGAAAATTCCTGGGGTAAGGATTTGAACATAGCAGATACTTTTGAGCGGTTCCGGACATCCAGTGTTAATGTCAGTACATCCGTTTTTTGCGCCAGTTCTTTTTCAATTGCCGTCAAACGGTCGGCACGTCTGCCAATCAGGATCAAGCGCCATGCTGGCCCGGCGAACCTTTCGGCGCAAGCCTTTCCAAAGCCTGAGGTAGCTCCGGTGATAAGTATGGTTTTCTTTGTCATATTGTGCTCTACTTTGATTGAAATTGTTAGTTACTCAAATAGTCATTTTCCTGCTGAATTTATAGGAGATTTTACACAAAACTAAATCCGCTGTCAAGATTCTAACTAATTTTGGTTGGTTTAGTTGATCAGTTTATTGATTGAGTTAGCGGCTGATTTGAAATTGGTTTTTCAAATTAAGTTGGCTAATTTGTTGACGTGAAAGTGACACTCGATTCTCGGCAACATAACAATGCTGGGAGACATTTTGCGGAGATTTTCCGGATCAAGCCCAAAGACCTTTCGGTTCAACATCTCTCTACAATTCTCAGTCATTTTCTGAATCTGCCTTATGAAAATTTAAGTAAAATTCTCAAACTAAATCGGCATTGGGAATCAGAACACTTGCGCTTTCCGGGAGAGGTAGTCTCTGACCATGAGCATTTTAAATTAGGCGGAACCTGTTTTTCGCTGACATTTGCACTGAGAAGTATTCTCGATTTTTTCGGTTATGAAACTTATATTGTTATGGCTGATATGCCTGCCGGTGCTAATACTCACTGCGCTTTAGTCTGGAAAAACCGAGGCCAGGCGTATTTGCTCGATCCCGGTTATTTGTTGGCAAGACCACTGGAAATTCATGGTTCGTTCGCGGGTAGTTTTGTGAGTTTGAACTATGAGCCGACGACTGATAAATACGTTCTTTGGACTACTGGCAATAAGAAGCTGAAACGGCGCTACTCGTTTGCCAATATTCCGACCGGTAGGGATGATTTTCAAAATTACTGGGAGCAGTCGTTTCACTGGATGACAATGCACGGCATCTGCCTGGCGAAAAGAAACGAAAATGGATTTACCTATCTACACAATCATTATCTCAAACGTAGTGGTCGGGACCTTTATTATAAAGGCAATTTTACCGAGGATATTGCCATAATAGCCCGAAAATATTTTGAGATTTCGCCGGATATCGTTCGCCAAGCCGAACAGGCTCTGCGCGACAACCTGTATTTTGATAAAGAGCTGGGATTTCAAGTCCCGCGATGGCTTAAATAAATCGGGACAAATCATAAATGCAGCCGGAAGCAGTCAAGCCAGTTAAATACTTTGTGGGAGCACTCTTCTCTTCCGAGTCGCTACTCAAAACTGCCATTGAAACGGGTACTGCCCGGTTCGGTCAGATTGATCGGGAAAGTAGTGCTTTTTTATTCAAGTGGACCGATTACTATGAAGCCGAAATGGGTAAACCGATTTACCGCAAACTTTTCTCTTTTGAAAAACTGATGACACCTGATTTTCTAGCAGCTGCCAAGCTGCTCACCAATGAAATTGAGCAACAACTGGCAATCGAGGGTAA
>CAZJIU010000124.1:0-4201 GCA_964546145.1 uncultured bacterium | reverse complement strand
TGGGTACAGGATGAACTGTCTTTTGACCGTTTCCATAAAAATGCGGATGATATCTATCTGATAATCCGTTTGGATAGTGGAGAATCTGACGTCTCATCGGCTAAGATGCTGGCACCGGCGCTGGTACAGGAATTACCGGAAGTGATCAATGCTACATCATTTAATCCACTGCCGGAATCCTTTAAAGGATTGATTGAATATAAAAACAACCGATTTGAAGAAAACCTGGCTCTGGTCGAGCCTCGATTTTTTGATATTTTTTCTTTTAATTTCAAGGAAGGAGATCCGGAATCTGCTCTGAAAGACCCAAACTCAATGATCATGACCGAAAAGATGCGTCAGAAATATTTCGGGGACGATAAGGGTCTGGGAGAATCAATTACACTGAGCCTTCTTGGTCAGAAAAGAACCTTGAAAGTCACCGGCATCCTGAAAAATATTCCGCATAATTCACACATACAAAGAGAGATATTTACACCCATCGATTTTATCAAAACCTATGGCATCGACTGGGACAACTGGCATAGCCGAACAGTGTATAATTACATTCAGACGCAGGGATCGGTTAATCTTCAGCAGTTGGAGCGTAAAATTTTAGAATGTAAACAGCGCAACTATCATGAAGAAAATGTATCCTACTCGCTTTTACCCCTGACAAAAATTCACCTGCATTCACAAAATATCGGATTTTTCACTTCTACAGGAGATATTAAATATGTTTACATATTCAGTGTAATCGCGGGACTCATCCTGCTGGTGGCGAGCATGAATTATATGAATCTTTCCAATGCCCTGTCTCTCAAACGGGCTCGGACCATCGGCATCCAGAAAGTGGTCGGCGCACAGCGAAATCATCTGATGGGACAGTATTTTGGCGAAACCTTTATCCTGACTGCGTTGGCGCTGGCGTGTGCCCTCATTCTGGTTCAACTGTTATTGCCCGTTCTCAACCAAGTCTCCGGAAAAGAGTTGGCAACAAACTATTTTAGTCTGGAATTCTGGATAGCTCTTCTTGTCATCGTGTTGTTAACCAGCTTCATTTCGGGACTCTATCCGGCTGTATTTATTTCAGGCTTCCAGCCAATGAAAGTCTTAAAAGGGAAATTAGGAACCACTTCCAGTGGTCTGAATTTGAAAAAAGGTCTCATCATTTTTCAATTTGCATCGTCTATTTTAATTATGATCTGCACGATAATTGTGTTCAATCAACTAAACTTTATTCAGAATACAGATATGGGATATGACAAGGAGAATATTGTCTGTCTCAAAATCAAGGGCGATATCTCGGATCGGTATGAGGCTTTTAAAAACAGCTTGATGAATGATCCCCGAGTTCTCAACATCTCGCGTTCGGAACCGCCGCAAGCAGAAGAATTGGGTAAAACTGAGGACGTCCATTGGGAAGGCAAGAGTCAAAAATTCAGTGCCTGGTTAATCCATGTGGATTCGGATTTTGCCGATACCTACAGGATGAAAATGCAATCCGGGCGGTTTTATTCCAGTGAACATCCTACTGATGCGACAGAAGCTTATGTTTTAAATGAAGCAGCTGTAAAAGGGATGGGTATTGAAGATCCGGTCGGAAAAGATTTGACTGTCTGGGGGCGGACATGCAAGATTATCGGAGTTGTGAAGGATTTTCATTTTAATTCATTGCATCACGCGATTGAACCGGTAATCCTCAGAATCCCCAATCCGGATCAGATGAATCTTTTTTATCGCATCATATCTGTTCGATTGGCATCGGGTCCAATCCCTGAAAATCTTTCCTTTGTCGAAAACACCTGGAGGTCATTTTATCCTTCTGAATCCTTTGATTATTATTTTGTAGATGAAAAACTGGCATCCGGTTATCAAGCTGAGATGCGCATGGGACGAATTTTCGAATATTTTTCCTTCATTGCCATTTTTATCGCCTGCCTCGGGTTGTACGGATTAATCGCATTTACCATTGAACAAAAATTCAAGGACATCGGGGTACACAAGGTTTTAGGCGCCTCTGTTACTAACATCGTTTATCTGATCTCAAAAAATTATCTGGGATGGATTATTATCTCAAACCTGATTGCTTGGCCGGTTGCCTGGATTGCCGTGAATAAATGGCTGCAGAATTTTGCCTATCGAATCAACATTAATATCGGGGTTTTCTTTATTGCAGGATTGGCTACTCTGAGTATTGCCCTCTTGACTATCAGCTGGCAGACCATCAAAGCAGCGACGGCGAATCCGGTGGAGAGCTTGCGCTATGAATAATAAAGTCAATTGATGATAGCCGTTATATTTCAAAGTTTCTAAAACGGAGGGAAATATATGAATAAATTCGAATCAATCAGCCAGGAATTATTATCGCTAATTGAAGAATGGGAACCTAAACTTTTAGTTCTTCCCAATGAGGTCATTAGTGAACGCCGAAACAGTCAAAATCGCACCATCAAGCAAATAGTCGGACACATGGTCGATTCGGCTTCCAATAACACCCATCGAGTAATTCACTTACAGTATCAGCCAAGTCCCCTGATTTTTCCCGATTATGCTAATCTTGGGAATAATGACAGGTGGATTACCATTCAAAACTATCAGGAGGAAGAATGGCACGACCTGGTTCAATTATGGAAATATATCAACATCCACTTTTGCCACGTGATACGGAACGTTAATCCTGAAAAATTAGAGAATGAATGGATTTCGGCTTTAAATGAAAAAATAACCCTTGCGGCTATGGTCGTGGATTTCCCACTGCATTTCAAGTTGCACCTGAATGAAATAGCTGCATTGATAAACAAAAAATAGGAAATATGGTCAACGTCGAGATCACAAAAAGTTATTTACTCGGTGATGGATGCTGCATTACGCAGGTACATTTCGGGTAAAGTTGATGAGCGGATAAAACTAAATGAAATCCCACCTTTAACCAATTATTGAAAGGAGTTGTGTTATGAAAAGATTATCATTGTCCTTGATCTTATTATCAATCTTAATTTTAGGGGTCTTTCGTTTTGTCCAGGCTCAGGATCAGCCGGTAATCAGTGATTCGATCTACTCCAATATTTTACAAGAACAACGGTCAATTAAGATCAGATTGCCCGAGTCGTATCAGCCCGGATCAACCGCTAAATATGAAGTTATTTATTTAACGGATGGAGAGTGGGCGCTTCATCCATTTTCATTTATTTACAAATTTGCGCAAGATGAAAATTATGTTCCTCCGGCAATAATCGTAGCAATTCCCAATATATATATTGACAAAGCCAACCAGCGCGACCGGGATTTTTTACCGGTCCATGTTCCTCAGCCCGCAATATCGGGCGGAGCCGACAAGTTCCTCTCTTTTATCAAAAATGAACTGATCCCCTATATCGACAGTAAATACCCAACCAACAGAATCAATTCGCTTTATGGACATTCGTATGGCGGTTTGTTTGTATTGTACACTTTGCTTAATGAATCTGAATTATTTGAGACATACTATGCAACTGATTCTCCCTTCCTCTGGAATGATGATTATCTGATTAAAATGGCTTCCCGAAAATTGGAAGTTCTTCTACCCAATAAACTTTTATGGATTGCCGGTATTGAAGAGACTTATAAAGGTCAGGGAATCGCTCGTTTGGATTCGCTGCTGCAGCTTAAAGCGCCCAAAAACCTGCATTGGAAAGTGGTTAATTATCCGAACGAAAAACATAATTCCGTAAGATTAAAAGCAATGTACGACGGAATAAAATTCGCCTATTCCGGTTATTCCAATACTCCTATCAGTTTTCATCCGATGAATGGTATTTTATTAAAAGACAAGGCCATTCCCATCTGGGTGGTGGATAGTTACCCCGAACTCAGGTATACCGTTGATGGTACTGAACCGGACCGGACATCTCCAGAAGTCGGTTTACCGTTAACCATAAACGGCCCGGCTCAATTGGTCTTGAAATCATTTTCTTACAGTGGAAGATATGATAAAACGGCTAAAGGCAATTTTGAATTGGGTAAAGCACTGCCTTCAGTCCCAAAACCCAAAAAAGTTAACTCAGGAGGTCTCAAGTATTCATATTACGAGGGAAGCTGGGAGAAGCTCCCTGATTTTAAAAAACTAAAACCGGTTAAAACGGGCGTAGCGGATAGTGTTTTTAATATTTACAAGCTCCCGACAAGAACCAATTTTGCCTGTCTGTTTGAAGGTTACTTCGAAATTGTCAAGGATGGTTAT
>CAZJIU010000123.1:0-4383 GCA_964546145.1 uncultured bacterium | reverse complement strand
AGAACAGGTCATCGCCGACGATCTCAATTTTTTTACCGAGGAGGTCGGTCAAATTCTTCCAACCTTCCCAGTCATTTTGGGCTAAGCCATCTTCAATTAAAATGATGGGGTACTGTTTAACCCAGTTTTCCCAGATTTTAATTAATTCATCACTCGAAATTAATTTTTGGGAGCTTTTAAAGAATTTGTATTTCCCATTTTCCCACATTTCACTGGCGGCGATATCGAGGCAAATACTTACATCTTCGCCCGGTTTATAGCCGGCTTTCACGATGCCTTCGAGAATCATCTCGACGGCTTGATCGTTTGATTTTAAATCGGGAGCAAAACCGCCTTCATCACCAACTCCGGTACTCAGTCCTTTAGCTTTGATTACCGATTTTAATGAGTGAAAGACCTCTTCGCCCATCCGAATCGATTCGGTAAATGAGGAGGCATTATGCGGTGCGATCATAAATTCCTGAAAATCCACCGTATTATCGGCATGTTTGCCACCATTGATCACATTCATACAGGGAACCGGCATCAGGTGCGCATTACTGCCGCCTAAATATTGATATAAAGGAGTATCAGCGCTGATAGCTCGTGCTCGGGCATAAGCCATGGAAACTGCCAGGATTGCGTTGGCTCCCAATTTAGACTTGTTGTTGGTTCCATCCAGAGCTATCAGCAAATAATCGAGTTCGCGCTGGTTGGCAAAATATTTATTTTCGATTTCTTTGGCAATGATGGTATTGACATTTGCCACGGCTTTTAAAGCGCCTTTGCCGCCGTAACGGCTTTTATCGCCATCCCGCAGTTCGGTTGCTTCACGCTCGCCGGTAGAAGCCCCACTGGGAACCATTGCCCGGGCAGTCGTGCCGTCTTCCAGCATTAAGTCTGCCTCAACTGTCGGATTGCCCCGCGAGTCGAGTATTTCCATTGCGACAACTTTTTCAATTTTCATTTTGCTATTCCTCCGTTTCTTTTATATGAGTGTTATTATTAACGTAAATTTTTAACTCTGAGTCGAATTGATTTCTGATGTTCGGCAGCGGAAATGCTTGGATCTTTTAAATCCATGAATATTTTGCAGGGCAAATCCGCGCAGTCGCCACAATTGCTGAATCCTTTTTGATTTATGGCGCAGTCGAAAAGCGGACAAATTCCGGTTGAGGTTGCCTCAGCCGTCCAGAATGGTTTACCATTGACAGCATAGCAACCGGCACATTCTTTTGGATAAAACTGGCATTCGTCACAATTCAAGCCGCAGGCAGATATTTTCATTTTCTTAAACCTTTTTATTGTCAGACTTTTCGCATTTTATCCCGATGAGCCTTTGCTGATGCCTTTGTTACTTATTCAGTTTTAAAAACATTCGTGCCTATTATACAAACAACATTAGATTATTACAAATGAACCTTTGGTTAATTTACATTCCTTTTTTTGATAGAATTTTTTCGATCTCATCCATGGCCCAGTTCATCATTTTCATGGTTTTGTCAAATGGCTCGGAAGTGGTCATATCCACGCCGGCATTTTTTAACAAATTGATTGGATAATCGGAACCGCCGGCGGAGAGAAATTTGATATATTTTTCGACAGCGCCGGACTCATGCTGCAGAATTCCTTCCGCCAGGGCAATCGAGGCGGTAAATGAAGTGGCATACTGGTAAACATAATAATCATAGTAAAAATGGGGAATGTAAGCCCATTCCACATTAATATATTCCGGGACAATGCAAACGCCCTGGTCGTGACCATAATATGCGCGGACGATATTTTGATATAATTCCGACATCGAGTCACCGGTGATCTGTTCCCCCTTCTCAGCCATTTGATTCATACGGAGTTCAAACTCGGCAAATTGCGTCTGGCGGAAGAGAGTACCTTTAACATTATCAAGAAATTCCATTAGCAGGGCTAATTTTGTATCATCGTCGGGAGCATTTTTCAGCACATCATTAAACAACAGAAATTCATTCAGCGTTGAAGCGACCTCGGCTACAAAGATCGGGTACATGGCAGTCGGAAATGGCTGAGTTTTATTACTATAATAGCTTTGCATGGTGTGCCCGAGTTCATGCGCAATTGTCGAAACATCGTTATACAGATTAGTATAATTCAGCAGAATGTAGGGATGAACATCGTAAGCGCTGCCCGAGGAGTAGGCACCTGAGCGTTTGCCGGGTGTGGGGTAGACATCAATCCAGCGGTTTGCGAATGCCTCGTTTACCGTTTTTACATAATCTTTACCGAGTGGTTTCAAGGCTGACTGAACGATTTTTTGAGCTTCTTCATAAGTATATTCGTTTTCGATTCCGGCGACTGCCGGCGCATAAAGGTCGTAGTAAAATAGAGTATCCAGACCCATCATCCGGCGCTTGAGATTCAGGTAGCGATGAAAAGAAGAGAGATTTTTATTTACATTTTCAATTAACGAAGAATAGACCTCCAGGGGAATATTGTTCGCATCCAGCGCCGTCTCCAGGGTACTTTTATACTTGCGGACGTTTTTATAAAATATTTGGGATTTGACGTTGCCATCCATTTCGGTACCAAAGGTTCGCCGAAAGTCGTTGAATTTACCGAAGAAAGCTTCAAAGATAAGTTTGCGATCTTCCCGGTTGGGCATCGCCCGGTAGCGACCATAGCCAGCCTGATCAACTAAGACTTCTTCTCCGGTACTTAATTTTACCATTGGATATGGCATATCGGCATTTTTAAAAATAGAGTAAATTGAACCAGGAGCACCGGTAACCAGCCCGGCTTCGGCAATAATCTTTTCCTCTGGTTCACTAAGTAGGTGTTCTTTGCTCCGTAGGAGATCATCCAGAAAATGTTTATAAGGAAGTAGTTTTGGTTCGCTTGCCAGAAATTTATCAATTTTCTTTTGATCCATGGTCAGGATTTCCGGATTGATGAAGGACGAAGTCGAATTATATTGAGTAAAAAGCTGATCTATTTCCTGCTTCATTGCCAGATATTTGGAATCGCGGGTATCCAGATCGGATTTTTTACCGGCGTAACTTTCCAAGCGCAACATCTCTTTTATGATATTGCTGTGATAATCCAGACCGGCTAGTAATTGTGCCGGAGACTTGGTTAAGCTGCCCTTATATTGCAAAATACCGTCGAATTTTCCAGCTGTTTCCTTTTTGGCTTTTTCATAAGCTTCATCCGACGGATAAAGGTCGGCCAAATTCCACTGATACTGTTCCTCTATCTCGGAACGATCACGGGTTTGGGCAAGAACCCGATCATTGCAAAAAATTATCGTAGCCAATACCATAATTACTCCAATAAATGTCTTCATAATAACCTCTTTGTATTACCATTAAAAATCGCCTGAAATGTTTGTGATTCTATCTCCGGATTTGCTAGCTAATTTCGACAATTCACGATCATTGACTTAAAAACATTGTAAAATACAGATTCAGAAAGATAGTTGAAAGTAATTTCAAAGATCGGAAGCAATCTGATTTGATTTATTTTTAATCGTTGTTTTTTGGATCAGATATGGTATTTGGATTGGTCAGTGCTTAAATTCCGTTGAAATTTTAAAGGAGAGTCAGATTGAAAAAGATATCGAAGCGTAAAGATTATATCAGCTGGGATGAATATTTTATGGGTGTAGCTCTGTTGTCTGCCCAGCGGAGTAAAGATCCCAATACTCAAGTCGGTGCCTGTATTGTCAATCAGCAGAAGAAAATCGTTGGCGTGGGCTATAACGGTTTTCCTACCGGCTGCTCTGACGAAGAGCTGCCGTGGAGCCGGGAAGGCGATTTTCTCGAGACCAAGTATCCTTTTATTTGTCACGCTGAACTGAATGCGATCTTGAACAGTATTTCGCGCGATTTAAAAGGGTGCACTATTTATGTGGCTCTGTTTCCCTGTAACGAATGTACTAAGGCTATTATCCAATCGGGTATCAGGGAGGTTGTCTATCTGTCGGATAAATATAAGGATTCGGACAATGTCAAAGCCGCTAAAATTATGTTCGAGCAGGCGGGCGTTCGGTTGCGCAAAATGAAAACTTTGCGGAAATCATTGGAAATCAGTTTTAATGAATTGAATATTTAAAAGTCAGGTTATTTTTACCGCATGAAAAAATAAACAAAATTGAAAGAGTGAAATTTCATGGATAAACCTATTCAGATTACCGAAACAACCTTTTGGGTTGGAGTCAATGATCAGGAAACCGATATATTTGAAGCACTCTGGCCCATTCCCAGAGGAATTTCCTATAACGCTTATCTCATCCGGGATAAAAAAGTTGCACTAGTTGACACGGTCAAAAATTGCTATATCAATAATTTATTAGATAAGATTCAGGAATTAGTCGGAGCGGAGAAAAAACTCGATTATCTGATTATTAACCATATGGAACCGGATCATTCCGGG
>CAZJIU010000122.1:0-4390 GCA_964546145.1 uncultured bacterium | reverse complement strand
ATCAGTGATTATGTGGGAATATATTAAAGAAAAGCATCTGGATATTAAAATAAATAGGTTAATCCTAATAGAACCTTCTGCTGAATCTCAACGGCGAGGATTATTATTTTTAAAGCAAGTCGATTTTTACGCTGATTATATTGTTATCATTAATAAATCTTTTGATAATCTATCCTATTCAGATATAAAGACCAATCCGAGTAGAATTAAAATACATCTCATGTCAAATATTCTAGATATGTCCGATCAGTACTATAATCATGAAAATTTAGTTAGATTAATACAGCGTAATCTAAAAGGAGATAATTATTTTCTCTGTGTTAGCCCCTTGTATTCTGGTGCTAATAAATTGACTGTTTTTGTTGATGCTTTTAAAAATAAATATCCCGCAATTATTATTTCTTCACGAGATGATAAAAGATGGCGATGTAAGAATTGCATTTGCAGCCGGTGTAGCATTAATAAAAATTGCGATAGAGATCCATGGACTCGTTCAGAAAGAGTTTTTCGAATTGTCTGTAATTAAAAATACAGTAATAAAAGATCTGCTACGATTTTCAGAAAACATTAGCAAAAATAAAACAGGCATTAACCTTTGGACTTAACCTTAAGTATAATCCCCTATTCAAAATCAATAAAGAAATTTTAATCGCGACAAACCGAGTAGCAGAAAATAGCTTTGAAAAAATCTGAATCATGTTAAACTTTGCCCGGTATGACAGTCCCTTAAAAATGAATAAATCATATTAAAGAGGTACTTGCCCAATGATTCCCAAATATTTTTTCATCACCAAGGGACAGGGACGGCATAAGGATCAGCTGCAATCCTTCGAAATGGCTCTACGCAATGCCGGTATCCACATCTGCAATCTGGTTTCGGTATCCAGTATCCTGCCCCCGGGCTGTAAAAAAGTCTCCCCTAAAAAGGGTAGAGAAATGCTCAAATCCGGTGAGGTAACTTATGTCGTTATGTCCAAAAACAGTACCAATGAACCGAATCGTTTAATCGCTGCCTCTGTGGGAATTGCCATTCCTTCCACCACTGATGCTTATGGCTACATTTCTGAGCACCACTCTTTCGGTCAAACCGATGAAGTTGCTGGAGATTATGCCGAAGATTTAGCCGCCACGATGCTGGCTACAACCCGCGGCGTCGAATTTGATCCTAATACCGCCTGGGACGAACGCAAACAGATTTACCGGAGCAGTGGCTTGATAATTAAAACCACCAACACTACTCAATCCGCTCAAGGTGATAAAAACGGTCGCTGGACAACCGTCCTGGCTGCGGTCGTATTCATTATGTAATTTTATTGAATCAGCATTATTCAAGGAACATTAGATAAAATGAAATCTCACAACCAACAAAGGCTGACCTCTCTGCTTGTTCTGTTAATTTTAATAGCATTTTATGCACTAATAGCCAAGGATCCAACTCAATCTGTTGATTATCTCTCACCTGCTCCAGTTCCCGATCATATCATCCTTTCCTTTAGTGATGATCCCACCAGCACCCAGTCAGTCACCTGGCGGACAGATACCACTATTCACGAGGCTTATGCTGAAATTGCGCCAGCCGATGCTTCTCCAAACTTCGTCCGCACTGCCAAACGCTTAACTGCGAAAACCGAATCTTTTACTTTAGACCAGTATCATGCCAATTATCATGCAGTGACCTTTACCGGTTTGAATCCTAACTCGCCGTATCTTTATCGGGTTGGCTCCGGGAAACAATGGAGTGAATGGTTTCAATTTCGCACTGCCGCTAAACAACCGCAGCCTTTCAAATTTATTTATCTGGGCGATGGACAGGAAAGATTACTGGCACACTGGTCACGGGCTATTCGCGCTGCCTACAGTGCTGCTCCCGATGCCCGATTCATTGTTCACGGTGGTGATCTGGTTGATCACGCCCGAGCCATTCGGGACTGGAATGAATGGTTTGCTGCTGCCGGCTGGATTAATGCCTGCATCCCAATTGTTCCGGCAATTGGCAATCACGAATATTACGACGGAAATTGGGGAAGAAATTTCTTTACCCCGCTCTGGCGACCGCAATTCACTCTACCTGAAAATGGTATCTCCGAGCTTCCCGAAACGAACTATTATTTTGATTTTCAGGGATTACGCATTATAATCCTGAATTCTAATATAGAAATCGAAAAACAATCCGAATGGCTCAAAAAGGTACTGGAAAATAATCCCAATCGCTGGACTGTTGCGGTATTTCATCATCCGATATATACGGGGTGCAATAAAAACCGCGATAATAAAGAAATCCGGAACGCCTGGAATCCACTCTTTATCCAATATCAGGTTGATATTGTTCTCACCGGACATGATCACACCTATGCCCGCGGCCATAATCCCGAACAAAAAAATCTGAGCTCTTCAGCCCGAACCGGACCGGTCTATATTGTCTCGGTCAGCGGTCCGAAACTCTATCGGGTAAATGAAAACCGCTGGATGGACCGCGCCGCTGAAAACACCCAGCTGTATCAGATTATTTCTATTGATAATGATATCCTTGATTATAAGGCTTATACGGTCATCGGTGAACTCTATGATGCCTTTCAAATCAAAAATGACGGCAAAGGTCGCAAAACCTTTATAGATTTACAACCGCAAAACTTTCCCGAACGGACTTTTAAAAACACTTCGCCTGCTCCAAAATAATTCATGTTAATTTCGTCTCCGATTAAATCACTAAGGTTAATCAGGATTGCATTCGGCATTATCCTCCTTGTATCGCTGAACTCCTGCCCTGACAGAACTACCGGACCACAAGCACTAATAACACCGTTTAATATTAAACTGGAACTAGTCAATCCCGACACAATTCAGTTAAGTTGGGACTATTCCGACCATAATGACCAGGTCACCTTTCTAATTGACCGCCGGGAAGGCTCAGATTCTTGGGTAAAAAATTATGCCATTGTGCCGGAAGAAATGCACTTTTTTGACGAACCAATAAAATTCAAATCAGATACTTTAGTAGCCTACCAACTCCGGGCCGCAACAAAAACCGATACCTCAGCCGAATCGGAAGCTGTCGCCTGGTTTCCTGACGGCACTGTTCCAACTAACATGCGGCTCAAACAGATCGATCAGCAAAATTTACGGTTGAGCTGGACTGACTGTAGCGTTGGCGAAGATTATTTTGTCATAGATAAAAAAATTGGCAGCGGCGAATGGCAGAACCGATATCAAATACTCGATGAAAATACTACCGAATATATTGATAAAGCCAGTAGTATGAGCGACTCGATCTTCTACCGTATAGCAGCCACAATTGGTATAAGTCAGTCAGATTATAGCCCGATAGTTGGAGGAAAAATAGCATCTCTATCGCTGGCAAATCTCTATTTCGGTACCGATCAATCCCTCGAGGTTATGACCTGGAACGCTCATAATTTTCCACGCAATGGCAATTCAACAATTTCCTGTATCGCCCAGGCAATCAGGTCACTCGAGGTTGATATCGTCGCCTTTCAGGAGATTGCCAGTTCAGCATACTTTGCCCAATTGGATGATTCACTGCCCGAATATCGCGGGTTTCGAGCCAATTCTGCCTATGAGGATTTAAATCTTGCCTTCCTTTATAACACTGTCACGATCACGGTTGACTCGATCTATGAGATTTTGACTAATGAAAGAAATGCCTTACCGCGTGCCCCGCTTGTTTTAGAGGGAGTGTGGAAAAATATCCCAATTGTGGTTATCAATAACCATTACAAAGCCTATGGGGATGGTCTTCTCGTAAAAGATGATACAAAAGATGAGGAATATCGCCGTTTTAGGGCAAGTGAACTATTGCGGAATTATATCTTGACCAACTTTAACGAGCAGAATGTCATCACCGCTGGTGATTTCAACGATGAGCTAACCGATTCGCAAAATAACAATGTATTCAAGCCATTTTTGGATCTTTCCCTCAATTTTCAGTTTACTGACATGAGCATTGCTACCGGCAGCAGCTCTAATTGGTCTTATCCAACCTGGCCCAGTCACATTGATCATATTCTAATTAATGATAAACTATTTGATGAATTCAACGATTCGCGTGGTCTTACTCAGACCATTCTGATTGATAATTATTTCCCCGGTAACTGGAACAGCTATGTTATCACCATCTCTGATCACCGACCGGTTGCCCTGAAATTATTTTTCCAAAATTAGCGCATTGCCACAACCAAACGATACTTATAAATTTTCGATTAAACTTCATGAAAGAACCGCAGGCTGTAACCATATAAAAAAATTTAACTTTAAAGTAACTTCCCTGCTAGATAGCTTATTACTTGAAAAAGGAGTCTTGGTAAAGAATATACGGGCTTTAGATATGGTTCTGATTTTGAATAACAATTTATTGTACACACTCTAAAAAAAT
>CAZJIU010000121.1:0-4417 GCA_964546145.1 uncultured bacterium | reverse complement strand
TGAAAGCCTGCTGAACACTCAGCCGAAAATGTCCGGTTTTTCACATATTTTACCTAATAAAAAACATTGCTTCCCTGAGACGAATATCCTAAAATCCAACGAGTAATGGATTTTTAAAGCAGAATACAGGAGTCGGAATGCCAGTCAAAGATTACCTGGAAAAAGAACTCAATATTGCCGAACGCCAGTTGTTAGCGAGCCTAAACTCGCCGGTTAAAATTCAGCTTTTTCTCGATGAACTGGTTTATAGTACCGAACCGATTTATCGCAGTCCGCTGCGGGTTTTGCGAGAACGGATTGCCCACTGTTTCGATGGCGGCATGTTTGCGGCGGCGGCAATATCCCGATTAGGTTTTCCACCTCTAGTTGTAGATTTGATTCCCAATGAGCGGGATGATGATCATCTGCTGGCAGTCTACAAGATTGACGGTTATTGGGGTGCAGTAGCAAAATCCAATTTCGTTGGTCTGCGCTATCGCGAGCCGATCTTTCGCAGCCTACGCGAACTGGTAATGTCCTATTTCGAACAATATTACAACATTAACCACGAGAAAACCCTGCGTGGATATACCATTCCTTTGAACTTGAAAAAATTCGACCGCTATGAGTGGATGATCAAAGATAAGCCGCTGGATCTCATTGCCCAACGCCTGGACGAAATTCGCAAATTTGACATTCTGACATCCGCAATGATTGCCAGGCTGGCTACCGTAGATGAAAGATCATATCAGGCAGGTCTATCCGGATCAAATCCCGCCGGACTCTATCAACCATCGCCGCAAGACAAATCAGGGGAAAAATCTTAATAAAATAGGAAATTGCGGATGAATAAACATTTACCCCAAAGAATCGTTATTCTCAGCCTTTTGCTGTTGTCGTTGAATAGCTCACTTGCTCAATCTCAAACTACCGAAGATCTCCAACGGGCATTTGTCGAAATGCGATTCGGCGCATTTATTCACTTTGGAATCAGGACTTTCACTGGTGGTCAATGGGGCGAACCCAATCAGGATGTGTCAAAATTTAATCCTGCCAACCTCGATTGTAATCAATGGGCGGAAGCCTTTGCGGCGGCTAAAATGCAGTATGCCATTCTGACCACCAAACACCACGACGGATTCTGCCTCTGGAACAGTAAATATACCGAAAACGATGTAGCCAGCAGTCCCTGGAAGGATGGCGAAGGCGACGTGGTTCGTGAATACGTGGACGCCTTTCGAGCGCACGGTTTGGAGCCAATGCTCTATTATTCTGTCTGGGATAATACTGCAGGCGTTGGAAATAGTACCATTACTCCAGACGACCTTGAATTTATCAAGGGTCAAATTACCGAACTGTTGTCGAATTACGGTCCGATCAAAATGCTTTTTACAGACGGCTGGTCCTGGAAAATGGGGCATAAAAGTATACCCTATGATCAGATCCGGGAATTGGTTAAGGATCTGCAGCCGGGCTGTCTGCTGGTTGATAATACTCATCTGCGCTGTTTATACGACAATGATTTAATCCATTACGAATCTGGCAGCCCCTACCCAAGTAACAACACCCTACCGGCAATTTTCAGTCTTTTAATCAATAGCAATAGCGGCAATGGCTGGTTCTGGGATAATCGGGTACCGACCGCCACTCTTCTCAGTGTCAACCAGATTGTGAATAACAACCTGAAAAAATTAGAGCCTCAATGGTGCTCTTTCATTCTGAATTGTCCACCGAATCCCGATGGTAAGATTGATGACAATATCGTCACCCGGCTGGCAGAGGTCGGTCAAGCCTGGAGTCCGGACATGACCCGTCCACAACTCCCGGCCCAGGCAGCTCAGATTGAATACCCAATCACTCCGGCGTCCGCTCAAGCAACCAGCGGCACTGCAACCTATGCCATTGACGGTCTGAACGACCGTTACTATTATTCGGTCTGGCAGACTACTGCTCCCTTACCGCAGAATATTACAATTGATCTCGGATTGGAGTACGGCGATGTTAGCATTCTGGATTATGTCCCCAAGTATCAACCTTACATCAATCCTCTAACCGAAGGCAGTATTAAAAAATATAAAGTGTCAATAAGTACCGACAACCAGAATTTCACCGAAGTTACCAACGGCGAATGGAATGGTGATATTACTATGAAAGTCGTCACTTTCCCACCATCCAAAGCCCGTTATATTCGACTCGAAGCAATCACCGCCGTTGACGACTTTGCCGCTGCCACGGAAATCGCCGTCGGTAGAGGTTATTATCCATCAAACATGAAAAATTCAGGCAAAGCCGCGCCGACAAACTTTCGACTCAATCAAAATTTCCCTAATCCATTTAACGAATCAACCCAAATCTGCTACTCAGTGCCTGAATCCGATTTAGTTGTTTTAACAATCTACAATCTACTGGGCAAGCAGGTGCAAACACTGGTCAATAAACATCAGGCTAGCAATACCTATTTTTGTAACTTTGAGACTGGTGAATTAGCCAGTGGAATATATATTTACAAATTGCTGGTTGGAAGGAATTTCGCAACCAGCCGCAAGATGATGCTTCTTCGGTAATTATCGCGCAATTAAGCAACCTAAAATCCTGTTCAAGGTAAAATTTCCAGTTGAGAAATTTAATTACTATTCATGCTTGGCTCACTTTTCTTTTAAAAAACAATTGCTTCTATTCTTGAATGTTGTTAAAGTTTACCAGGGATAACAACGGAAACGGATTAGAAAACCTCTTAAATAATTTGAATCAAAAATATTCTTGAGAATTTTCATTAGAAATACAACCATTAACAGGAGGAAAAAATGCTAAAAAAGTTGTTAACAACAGTGTTGATCTTGTCTTTTTTTGTGACCTTGTCATGGGGGAAAAGCGGACTTACCGCATCCTTTAAGACCGGATTTCCGCTGTCAGGTTCAAGTTTTGGACTCAAACTGGGACCTTTGAATCCATATTGCGGATTTGACATTGCCAGAATTTCAGGAAATTATGAGTACAATAGTACTAATTGGAGTCAGGCTTGGTTCACCGAGGAATTATTTCTTGAAAGTGATTACCATTCATCTATTGAAGGTTCGGCATTATTATTGATCCCCCATCTCGGATTAAAAATGAACTTATGGAAAGCTTTTATATTAGGAGAAGCAATGCTTTGTTTACCGTCAATAGATGGAAAATCCAAGGGCAAAGACATTCAATATCTTTCTGACGGTACAGTTGAATACATAGATGAATGGGATGAAAAATTATCTAAAGACGATAAGAAAATGATCAAAGACGCTCTGGATTTCGTTGGTCTTAAACTCGGTTTTGGTGCCGAATATTTTTTGAATGAGCACGTTTCAATTGGCGGCGAATTTGGGATCAGATTACTACTCAATAGCTTTGATCAAAAGGACACCAGCGAAGATGTTGACAATGGAATTGTCTACTATCGCGAAAAATGGAGTGAAAAGTTATCGGCATCATTAGGAGTTACTTATACCTCATTTTCCTTAAATTTCATCTTATAACTCCACCTATATTCTGCCACAGCTTTCACACCACGGATTCCATAAGAAACCGGGAACATTAATAAAATAGAACTTTCCGAGAAAGAATCTGCTTATTAAAGCGTATCAGTAATTTGTGTATAAATAAAATTTTAGCCTTGGTATTCACAACCGGGAAGTATGTTTTATCCGGTATCAACATTTAATTGAAAAAGCCTAACCTAATCTAGAAATTCTTTGGACATCCTGCTAAAAAGGAATAGATTTGGTGCAGTTTGAATTGATTGAATAATGATTTGATAAGAACTCCAGAGACCTGCTCACCCGATAAGACAAAATTGAACTTTCCATCTTTCTTTTGCCATAGATTTACCTCATTTCGGAACAAAATTAGCTTAAAGCGGTTAAGCCGATTGATGTTAATCATCTTGATATTGATATTCACCGCTCAGATAACCGCCCAAATATATGTCGCCGCCGGTGAAATTGTAGCTAATTCGAGGATTTTCGAATCTAATAAAAAAACTGCTGATCTTTATAATGTATTTCAGACAAACAAGTTAACCGAAACGTGTTTATCTCAAGCAACTAATGATAATTACCCAAAATGTGACAAAGCTCCTACCTTATTAGGCAATATTGAAATAATTTCTAAAGGAAAATTATGCAAAGGATTAACCGGATTATATTAGACCTGACTTTAGCGGCAGTTGTTTTTTCCGCCGCGGCACTATCACCCGCTAAGGGGCAGGAACCGGGAGCAATCGTCATCAACGAATTCCTGGCTTCAAACATCACCTCAATTCTTGATCCCGACTATAATCAATATTCAGATTGGATCGAGTTGTACAATCCGGGTGCGACAGCGATAGATCTCGGTAATTGCTATTTAACCGACAATCTCGCGCATCCTAAAAGATGGGCATTCCCGAGCGGTACGAGCATAA
>CAZJIU010000120.1:0-4428 GCA_964546145.1 uncultured bacterium | reverse complement strand
CTCAGATTTCGGTTTCATTTGTTCATCGAGAATCTGAACTTTTGCAAATTTCACCATGCCGCTGCCGGAGCGGACCACTTCTGGTGAAAGTAGATTTTCCGTGAAAGTCTGACGTTTATGAAGACTGTAATAATAGTCAATTGCCTTGGAAGTTTTCCCATCGAAGGCTTTTGCTCCTTTATGAATGACAATCGTGCGCTGACACAAATTTTCGATTGCTGCCAGATTATGACTAACAAACAGTACAGTTCGCTGGCTTTTTGTGATGCTGTTAATTTTATTCAGGCATTTTCTTTGAAATTCGTAATCTCCAACAGCCAGTACCTCATCAATCAGCAAAATATCCGACTCGAGATGAGCGGCGATGGCGAAAGCCAGCCGGACGTACATGCCGTGCGAATAGCGTTTGACTGGCGTATCCAGGAATTTATGGATATCGGCGAAATTCACGATGTCGTCGAATTTTTCCCTGATTTCCCGGCGCTGCATTCCAAGTATCGCGCCGTTCAGATAGATATTTTCCCTGCCGGTTAGATCCGGGTGAAATCCCAATCCGATGTCCAGCAATGAAGAAACCCGACCTCGAATGTAAATTTCTCCGCTTGTTGGTGGAGTGATTCGGCTGATGACTTTCAACAAGGTGCTTTTCCCCGAACCGTTGAAACCGATGATGCCTAAGACTTCACCAGGGTATATTTCGAGATTGAAATCTTTGAGAGCATCAATAATTTTATCATTTGTGACAATATCCTGATTCGGCGAACTTTTCCTGATTATCCGGGATAATTTCTCTGCCAGAGTATCATACTTTATCTTTTGACCAAGCCGATATTGCTTGGTCAACCCGACTATTTTTATTACCGGATCAGTTGCTTGAGATTGAACCATGGATTTTATCTATTTTTTTTCATTGATTGATATTTACTGTGAAAATGGCGAGTTATTGAATTTATATCAAATTAAGAGTAGCCAGACTCTACTTGGAATTATTGTTAAATTTGCACTTTTTCGAAAGTAATTATACTTCCTTTCTTGGCGTCTTTGCGGTTATAATTTCTTTGCCTAAACCACGTCGGCGAATTGTCTTTCGGCCTGATTGAAGTAGATGATTCCAATAAGAAAAACAATTATTAAAATACTAAATGATAACAAAAGAGCTAACCAATCGAAGGCATGTCCTAAAATTGCTGAACGGAAACCGGTAATAATTCCCGACATTGGATTGAGGTGGATCAGCAATTCATAGCGGGAATTGATAATGGAGGGAGGATAAATAACCGGCGTGATAAAAAACATTAAGGTTACTAAGAATGGGATTATATGTCGGAAATCGCGATACATGGCTGCTAAAGCCGCGACGAAAATACCGAATCCGATAGCTGCAATTATTGTCAATAAAATTAAGGGCAAAATCATCAGAAAGGTCATTTGAACTGTGAACTGATAAAAAGCCATAATGCCAAATAATACCAGGAATGCTAATCCTAGGTCTAACAGCTGACTCCCGACGGCGCTTAATGGTATTAGTAATCTTGGAAAATAAACTTTATTGATCAGAGCGGCGTGGTTAATGATTGAGTTGTTACAGCTAATGATCGAATTGGAGAAGAAAGTCCAGGGTAAAAGGGCAGAATACACGAAAATTGGGTAAGGAACATTATCAGAAGGAATCCGGGCAAATTTTCCAAAAAGGATTGAAAAAACCACCATCTGCACGAGTGGTTGAAAGATTGCCCAGCTAACTCCGATCAGGGTTTGTTTATATTTTACAATGAAATTTTTCCAGGTTAAAAAATAGAGCAGATCCTGATAAAACATAATTTCCTTGAATGAACCATTAAAGTACTTGCCCTTAGGTTTTATTATGGTGATGTCTGGTGACGTTTTCATAAATTTTTAATTGAATGAATTTCTACGGCTTCGCCTTTCTCAGTCACATTTTAAGTTAATATTAATGTAACTGTAATCAGATAACACCGGGCAAAATATCCTTATCTTTTACCAGAAAAACAAAGGTTCGCTAAATATAATCTTTTAGAATTTTGCCGATTTTTAAAATTAACTGTTCTCTATTTATCGAATATTCGGGATCATTTGCACGGATGTTTTCAGCTATATCACTGATTGAGGATTTGCCGTTCACCTGATTTAAGATAAGCTGGGCAATATTACCGTCCTTGTTCAAGGTTGGAACATATCCGATATTTGATTTATTGATAATCTCACGGTTAATGACCTGGCCCGCAAAGGTATTGTAGCTCTGACTGGTCTTGTTATCCGCTATGCTCCACTGGTAATTTATTTCACTGGAAATTTTTGATTGGAAACTGCTGAAATCAACCTGCAAGAAATCTCCAGCCGATACTTCAATCGGATAGCGGATTGGAAAGTACATCTGCCCCCAACTACTCTCTGGTTCGCGAGGTGTATTGGAAAAGAATTGTTCCGGGGTGAACCAGCAATCCCACCAACCGATCAGACCGTGAATTATTCCTGCCGTTGAGCAGGTAATTTTATCGGAATAATTAAAGGTAATATCATTGAAAGTGGTTAAATCAAATTCCTTCAATGTTACTTCGTCGGATAACAATTTGATACCGGAAGCAGTCGCCTGGTACGGTTGATTAAAGATCAGATCGATAATTGGTTCCCAGTTCAATTCATAGGCGAAATAGCCACTTTCTTGCCAGGTATTTAGAATATTGTAAAAATTGGGATATTCTACTAGCGCGAATTTGAGAATGAAGTGGTTTGGGATGAATTTGCCGCCTTTTTTCAGAAAGCGTTTTCGGGCATCGGTGATCGTCTTATAAATGTCCTCTGAGGCAAACATCGGATTGTAATCTTCCAGGATAATAAAATCCACCTTTTCGGTAAGTTGCACATTTTGTGAGCGATCGTGATAGAATGTGATTTTTTTATCCCACTGATTTCGTCGGGCGATTTCCTCTCCTACATAGAAAACATCATCCTTCTCGATTGCGTAGACCTTTTGGGCATTCTGCATCGCGGCAAAGAAAGAATAGGTGCCCAGCGCCGAACCGATTTCGGCAACTTTGGTGTTATTATTAACCAGTGCCTTTATTGCCTGCTTAAATGCCTGGATTCTATTTGTATCGGTTAGTAGATTTTTATAGTACATTAGCATTTTAGGGGCTCCTGCACTAATTGGCTCGATAATTTTTGGAGAACTTTTACGGGCAAATTTAAAGGATTTGGCAGAAATAATTCGTACACCTTAACTCTCTCGAGAAAATTCGTGATGAATTGCTCGAAATTGACTTTTATAAGGTTTGAATTTGAAATACTTCTTAGCAGATTTTCTATGGCTTCCCGTTGTCCCATGGCTTTGATTTTATAAGACTCTGAAGCGACCGGATGGAGGAAAAAGATTTTTTTTAACGGCACCTGCTTAGCACCTGTCTGACCGAAATAGGAAGGGGGGAAATAATAAATTGCATTTATATTATGATTAGTCCTCAATTTGATTGACAGATAATTCTCTTTCTCTATCTGATTGATTGGATGATGCGGTTTAATCAGGATATTTCGAGGAAAAGGATATACTTCAAAACTTATCGGATTTAGGATACCGAATTCATCTGATAGCAATTGCCATCCCTGTTGCATTAGGGCAATACTGACACTAGTTTTTCCGGTACCGGAATTGCCGATAAACAAGTATCCTTTTTGCTGAAAAGTTAGGCTCGCGGCGTGTAATTTAAGTTCGGTTTTGAAGTTATTAAGAATATCGGCAACCACCTGCCATTCTAAAGCATAGATGATTCTATTGACTGAGCGGTTTTGATGGGTTTGACGATTGTTTCGGAATAGAAGATATTTTCCATTTTTGAAGATGATTCGATATTGAACATCTGGAATTACCTTTTGATTTGATACTAATTCCGAAAAAACGCTATTTGTAATTTGTTGATAAAGTGATTTAGGATGCTGAAGGGAAATGCAAACAGCCGGGTTCCCTGAAGTTATTGACGACCTCATTCCGATAATAGATGCAGGGACTGGAAGGTATTAATTGTGTAAAATACCGCCTCAGCCGGCGATTGTTTGAATTCAGTAAAATTTTGCTTGATTTGGTAAACAATATCTTCGATTGAATTTTCGCCGTCACAATGGAGCCAGATAAATGCGGCAGAAGGATTAAGGGTATGCACTGTTTCGGATGCGGGATCAAAAAGGATAGCACCGTCATCTAACGGTTTAAATAAGATACTATTTTTTTTAAATGGTTTGGATTTAAGATCGAGAGTTGACATATTAGATTATTCCGAGTTTGACTTTGCTGACTTCTTCTTCCAATTCCTTGAGTTTCTGTGTTTCAATTTCTTCGACAGCAGGAATTGACATTACTAATCCGCAAACCAGCCAAAAAGGTTCCATTATCCGAATAATAATGAAAGTATTGGC
>CAZJIU010000119.1:0-4500 GCA_964546145.1 uncultured bacterium | reverse complement strand
CCCGGATCCCGAGTTCCGATTACATCATACGGACCCGCAGCCCAGGGTAATTTACCATCTATCAGGGTCAAACCATCAAAAACAGGATCAGAAGGAACTTCGATTACAGCATCTATTACAACACCCGCATCCTGATAACCCCAACAATCAGACGTATTAAACCAGTTCATCCGCGTGTTTCTCAAGGCCCACATCTCAAGGCATAATATCGGCGCCTCGATGTTGTTCCAGGCAAACTTGTGGGTTATGCCGAGAGTAATACTAGGCCCAGAACGTCCGATGATAACCAGATCGGCATTATGCAGAGTATCCATAGTGGCTTGAGAGGCAGTCTCAAGCTCTTCGTTATAGAAGGTTATTACATCGTAGCCAGCTGTGATCAATTCATCAACTTGCGGTTTATCGGGACTCTCGCCTGTTGCAGGATCAATAAAGTTAGGACGGGATACAAATACAATGCGCTTGGAAGATTGTGCTTGAGATAATCCAGAAACAAATAAAACCAATAAGCTTGTTAACAATAATTTTTTGTTCATGACTATTTTCTCCTTGTTATTTTTATTAATCTTGCATGAATTTTAAAAATGGTATTAAAGCATCACTCCACACTATTTTGTAATAAATCAATGTAAATCTCATCCTTTCACGCTTTCCTAAGGTCTACTTGTTAATAACATCTAATTGATTTACATTTTTTCTTTCAAACTTTTTAATCAATGTCTCTACATCCTCTACTACATTTCTCTTCGCAATCCATCCCACCGCACCGGCTTCTTTTGCAAGCGCCTGCTTTTCCAGAGTAACTTCTATTAGAGAAATAATAACCTTCAGCGCCGGATTGATTTTCAACAATTTTCGCGTCGCCTCGAAACCATTTATTCCCGGCAGTTGCTCATCTATGAAAATCAGGTCAGGCAGCTTCCCGTTTGCGTCAATCATGGCAAATAGCTGTTCGGCACTCTCCGCCTCCTCAATAACTCCAATCCGCCGGTTCGATTGCAGCGTCTCCCGGAATACATCACGAAAGACCTTCTTGTCATCTACAATCAACAGATTTAATGGTTTACTAGATCTCATAACTTTTTCTTTGATGAGTCTTACCCGATAATAAAAATCATCGAAACCAGAGGCAATACACCAAAAGGTGTAAATCACTTCATCTTAAGGTGTAATATGGACTTGACTTCAGCCACAAGCTGGAGTTAAGTCCGAAGGAATTTACTTATGTTTGATAATTGGTAATCTTCATGCTGGATAAAACACAACATAACCTGTCAGGGCATAGATAAAAAAGATACTGGATACTTGTCGTCTGGTTACCGGATGTCAACTGTCGAATTCTAACCCGACCTTTGGGTCCGTCCCAAAAGTCTAACAGTCGGGTCATTCTGAGCGTAAGAGAAGAATCTCGCTCGTCACTAAGAAGATGTTTCGACGGCACTCAACATGACAGTTAAACTTTAAAAGAATCCTTTTGGGACAGCCCCAAAGATAACAGCCCACAGCAGGCGGGGAAGCCTTTAACAAGGGGAAAGATTTAAGTTTGCAAATTTGAGATTTAGGATTTGGAATTTACTTGACTTTTGGTGCTTGTAATTTGTTATTTCCTTTTACAGGATCAAAATGATAATTTTTACGTCCTTGGTGTCATCTTTGCGTTTTTTGCGTTTAAAATATTTTTACTCCAGTTCGATAATTCCCGTCTTCAGAGCATATTTCAGCAGGTCGGTATTGCTATGAATATCAAGTTTATGCATAATCCGGGCGCGATGGGTTTTCACCGTCGCCGGACTGATATAGAGAGCATCACCAATTTGTTGATTGTCCCAGCCCTGACACACCAGGCGCACGATTTCCGCTTCCCGGTCGGTCAGATCAGAACTCACCTCGGATTCCTGAGATGATTCGGAATTACCGGCAAATTTATCCATAACGGTTCCCGCCATATCCGAGCAGATATATTTTTTACCGGCATAAATGGCGCGAATCGCCAGCAGCAGTTCCTCTATGCCACCTTGTTTCAGGATAAATCCCTGAGCGCCGGCACTGAACGCTTTTCGAAGATGTGAGGGAGTTTGATGCATCGTCAGCATAATGACCTTAATGGTCGCTAACTGTTGCGTAATCTGGCGACAGACTTCCAACCCGCTGATGCCGGGAATCCCAATATCTAACAGTACAATATCAGGACTTGTTTGTCTGATCAAAGCTAGTCCATTGGCACCATTGTCCGCTTCCCCAATAACCTCAATATCCGACTCTGTTTCAAATAAACTCTTCAAGCCGCTGCGAAAAAGCGAATGATCATCAATTATTACAATCCGAATTTTGGTCGAGATGTTCATGCTTGCTCTAACGGTAATCTTACATTGATACGGGTTCCCTGCCCGCTTTTCGAGCAAATTTCAATTGCCCCATTAATGGCTGTTACCCGTTCCCGCATACTCAACAAACCCAACCCGCCGGATTTAGCCTCTAATAATTCATCGCTGTAATCGAATCCTTTTCCATCGTCAGTGACAATCAGACGAACATAATCCTTCTCCCTGAGCAATTGAACAGATACCGATTCCGCTGCCGCATGACGATAAATATTAGTCAGGCTTTCCTGTAATATCCGGTATAAGGTCAGTTCCTGTTGAGTATTCAGGTTTAGCTTACCGCTTGACAAATCAAACCGAATTCGAATATTTGTATGGTCTTTCCAGCGCTCAATCATATTTTCAATTGCCGGGATAAGTCCTCTTTTTTCAATCATAAGCGGGCTCAGTTCAAGGGATATTCGACGACATTCTTCAGCCATATCTTTTGCCAGGTTTTCAACATAATCCAGTTCGGCTGACATTTTCGGGGAGTACTTACCACTACTTCGACAAATAGTACCGATTCGCATAATAAGGGTAGTCAAGTATTCGCCCATACTGTCGTGTAACTCCCGCGATATTCGCTCCCGTTCCAGATCCTGGACGGTCAGCAGGCGCTGGGCTAACTTGCGATATTGAACCTGACTCAGTTTCAGGTTTTGTTCCGCGGTCTTCCGCCGGCTGATATCCCGGATAATCGCTGTAAAATTTGCTTTTCCCCCGGAATGCCAGCAGGAAAAGGAAACCTCCACCGGAAAAATATCGCCACTGCTTTTACGTCCCTGTAATTCCAGCGGCTGGATAATATTACTTCTTTGATTCTCTTGTAATATATCGGGATTCCAATCCGGCAGTAATTCCTTGAGATTGGTCTGATATGTTAGGTATTCCTGCAAATCGAACATCCTGATAGTCGCCGGATTCCAGTACTGAATCTCACCGGCGGTATTTATAATAATGATCGCATCCACCGCGGAATGCGCCAACGATCCGAAGCGCTCCTCGCTGGCCCGTATCTGTTCCTGTTGCTCATCGAGTTCCATAAGAACTGCCGGAGCGACTTTCACCGCCTTAAAAATCCGCTCCAGCCTCGCCCAAAACGTCAACGATGGCGGCAGGGTTACGATCATCTCCATATAATGGTCGGTTACCTCAACTTCTTCTACTGTCGTATCTGGCAATCCTAAAAATGATGGATAATTGATGAACAGCCCTTCCGTAATATAACCCAGATAAACATCGCCGCCGTATTGCGGATCGATTTCCGCAATCATTCTAATATGACTCTGATCATCCATTTCATAGCGGCATTTCAATGTTTTCATCAGCCCTGGTGCTAACCATTTCCAGCCCAGCTTATATAGGGAAAGTGGACTAATGGCAAGACCAACCAGTTTTGTAATCGGGTGATATTTTCCGGTCTTATGGTTTAGATCGACGGCAAAATCGATGATATCCTCGCGGGTAGGATAATAACGCCGCAGTCGCTTAATAATCTCCAAATAGGAATCCCAATCAATCCAGTTTTTTAGATTTTCCATATATTCAATGCTGAAGGGCAGATTGCCAAATACTTCTTCTACCGGAACATCGGTAAAACTCCTGAAATAGTGCATATAACCATGAGTATTACGACAGGAAACCTCGTTCATTCTATCCTAAACCCGCCCGTTAGTTATTGTTTTATCTGTATTCAAAATCAATGCCCTATCTTCGGTAAAAAATAACTCAATCCTTTTGTCCGGTCTCCGACGAAAATTGAATTTCAGTTACAATCGGAAAATAAATTCCCTGAATATCTAATGCAAGTATTTTTATTTGAAATTACTTATGAATAAAAATAATAACGGAAAGAAAATAGCTTACAAATATCGTTTCAGATATTTTCCTAACTCTACAAAATGCAGCGTCAGCCCCACCCGCTGGGATTGCCCCAACTCGGCATAGGAACCGCCCATTGCAAGAGCATAATCAAGACTGCCAACTGCCATCGAGGTAATAGAAAAAGTCGTAGCTAAGTGACGATACCGGGGATTTCTCTTATAATACTACCCTATTGTAAAATCATGTCGGGTTGTTCGGATAAAAATTGTTCAGACGAAAATACCGCAAATACAGACGATATTAAGTTGACTCC
>CAZJIU010000118.1:0-4585 GCA_964546145.1 uncultured bacterium | reverse complement strand
TCTCGCTGAGATTTTCCTGCTGCGGCAATTCATAGCGAAATCCCAAGCCGTCATTAAAGACCCGAAAGATGAGCTTCATCTGGCGTGCTTGAGCTGTTGTTTCCTGGAGATCGATAATCAATTCGTGATAGTGATTGCGGATATTTTTCACTTCGCCCCAGGGCTGCGTCCAGGTTTCGTCAAATTCGCTGGTTCGGGAATTGATAATTTGAAAATTACGATCCAGTGGTTCGGCATCTTTAAACCGAAATCCCAGCCGCGAATTTTCAATAATTGTCTTTCCATCCTGTTTTACAGAATAAAATGGTACTCCATTCCGAAGGTGGAAATTGACGCAAATCCGCTTATCCGGCGAATCAATCCGGATTGCGCCGGGAGCTCGTCCACATTCCGTAAAATATACCAGGTAAGTAAGCAGTAATGTTGCGGTAACGATTTTTCTCATATAATTCCTTATTAATCAAAATTGCACCCAAAATCTACCATTTATCTAAAAATTGTGAAATGCAATTTAATAAATAGGAATATTCACCACGAAGCACACAGAGTCCCCCGAGAAGCATAAAAACAAGAAGATTTTTTAGGCTCGGATGATACTACTTAATAACTACACATTTCCTCACCTGCCGGAAATCGCCCGCTTGAAAGCGGTACAGATAGACACCGGAACTATACTTTTCGGCATTCCACAGAACTGAATAGTAACCAGCAGGTTGGGTTTGATTTACAATCGTTTCGACCAGGCGACCCCTCAGGTCAAAGATAGACAAAGTGACTTTAGATTCCTGGGGCAATTCGTAATTGAATGTAGTAATAGAATTGAACGGATTTGGATAGTTCTGACATAGTGAAAATTTCGCTGGCAGGATTTCGGGCATGGTAAATTCAAATACATCCTGGGCAAGGAAAGGTTTATTGAGTATTAAATTTACATAGGTTCCGGGACCGGGCCGAATCGAATCAGCCTGGACAGAGGATTCAATAAAACACCGGAAAGCCCAGCTGGCAACCAGATTATCTGGATCAGGATTAGCCAAAAGAATAATTTCATCCGAACGACGTCTGAGTAAATCAAACGAAAAGATCCCATCATCCCCTGCTCGTTCTCGAAAGGCAAACGGCACCTTTTCATTAGTCAGGGTATTAATAACCGTGAAGTTGACCGGCTTCGAAGGTATTTCGATTGTACCAAGATAGTATAGTTTCGAGGTGTCTACTCCAACCTCAGCAAAAGAGATTTTGAAATCACTCACGATCGAACGAACCGGGCGAGTTGATGGTGAGGGCATGTATCGCACAAACTCAAAATCCGGAATTCCCGCTTGACTCCAACCCGATGCAGATTCATTTAAACCCAATTCACCGTCACCGGAGTTTTGTAACGACAGTCGAAACCCATGCCCAACATGATGACTATATACTCCATCTGAAAAAACACTTTTATTGATGATAACTTCATTGGCAGTAATATCGGTCAAGGTAAAATCTTTCGTCAGATAGTAAAAATTATCCCTTAATGTATCCTCAAACGTTATGCGATAAGTATGACCACTGCGCACCAGACTGGGATCTACTATCTCACACTGGACCATACCATTAGTTATACCACTAACTAATGTCACCTGATTACTATATCTTCCCGCATCCGGTGCGACCGGACGAACGACGGCGCTATTATTCAATAGATAGGTATCATTATGATCATCTACTGATATCCCAACCAAACATTCGGACGGTGGAACAGCTAAATCAACATCCCCATGATCGTAAGAGGTTACCGTATAATAGTAATCGTAGCCATACTGACTAATTTTATCTACATAAAAATGTCTCAGATCCGTGTTACTGCCCAACCAGAAAGATTCTCCATTGACCGGGACTTTTGAATAACCGGAATAATCATTGTCCAGATCAAACTGAGCGATTAGCTCCTCAAAGGGATTTAATGGATCGGTAGATTTATAAATACGATATCCCTCAAAATCCGATCCCAGTACCGGATCGTACGACTTTTCCGCCGCATCGTCCCAGCTAAGAATTACCTGTTTATAACAAGTAGAAGCTGTCAGTTTGGGAACAGTAGGTCGCTTGGGTAATTGATAATTTTCATTTAATGCCAGTTGCGCATCATGTTTGATATTAATTAATTCATCAAGAGTATAGGCAAACAAAAGACCTAATGAAAGCCGCTGATGCTGACCGGGAGACATTGAAAAATACCCCGAGCCAAATAACAATTCGACAATCGTGGAGGTCATGTCCACAATAAATAAACCCGGCTGCATTGCCTTCCAATAACTATTATCATCATACTGCATTAAAGTAGTCCAATCATAGGGACAGAAGCTCGTCAATCCAAGCATATCAGTTTCGCTAATATCAGTTTCATCAAAGTGCGGCTCCCCATACGTTGGAACGCCATCATTTTCACCCAGGTCCGGACCGGGATAATCAGGATGCCCGGGAAGTAAACCATCAGCCCCGGTATCATCGAACTCAGGATTCCAGTTGCCGTTATTGTCAATGCCGTCATCGCGCCTTTCATCAATAAGCAGATTATCGGCGCCACTGCCACTAAAATAATCAATGCACTTATAACCTTCATACAGATAGTTCATAGTAAATGTATAATCATACTGACCACGATTTTCATCAATCAATCCATTCAGGTTATCATCAATTAGATTATCACCAATCTCCTGAACCGTATCACCAACCATGAAAGTGTAGACCTGATTATTATAAGTGAAGGTGTATCTACCATTAAGCTCAGCAAGGGTAGTCACGGTGCGTTCGTATGTATTGTAATTGATAATGACTATCGGATCGCTGGATTTGAGCACCTTTGACTGAAACATTGATTGGGTAACAACCGGACCACTATAATCTTTACCATCATTATCGTTATCAATCCCATCGTAAGGACTACCTGGACTTTCCAGGAATACGCTCCCCATGTACCCAACCGGACTCCAGCCGCCGGTACCAATATTATCGGCATCATATATATAAATTAAGTCTTCCTCTCTTTTATAATCGGCACGCTTATCGTTGACATTATCAGTCAGACTCTCTCCAACATGATTACCAATTTTATAACCTAAAACCATTTTAGTATGGTGGTAAGTCCCAATACTTTCAAAATCGAAAAGGGTGAAAAAGACATTATCAACCGATTTATAGACCCATTGAAAATTGCGGACATAAGCTCTTATTCCCAGTCCTCCCCGGTCCAGATTAGTTGTATCGGGAAGAAAGTCGGGAAAAAACTCTTTGTTTTCATAATCATCTATAACGTAGTAACTTTCCTCATCGGCATTATAGACATTTTTCCCGAAGTAGCCATTCCAGGCATCGGCCCAGCCGTCCGGTGAGTAACGGGCGTTCTGCGGATCGGCAATGTCAGGCCAAAATGACGGCCAAGAGTCAGGCCATTTATTCATGGCAATTCTGTCACTATTGGGATTAGCAAAACCGGGCAGGGGCAAAAAGGTACACCAATGCAAATCATCTCCACATTTATCCCCTCTCATACTGCCATAATCAAGACCTTTATTTTCGCTAATAATAGGATAGGCATGATTTTCAGTATCGGTTATCTCGGAGCCAATAAAGATATTACCGTCACTAAGATAGTAATGCCCCGAGCCTATCGGCCACTCACCGGCTACCTGCCCGGATTGATCAACCAAACCGCCAGTAGTACCGTCATTAAAGAAACTGGTTCGAAACTGGTTGCCGGAATGCACCCCCATTCTGTATTCTAAATCGTCGCCATGCAGATTATCCATTTGAGCAAATAAAAAGGGCTGCGGCAATGATAAGATGATTATCAAAGATAACATAAAATAACCCAGCCTTTTCATTTTGCCATTACTTTTCCTTTTAGTTAGGTAAAGGATAAAATGAAATCGGTGACTGGACATCGGCAATCCTGTTTACTGTAAAATATTAATCACAACCACTTCGATAATCAAGCTTTTATTTCAAGCGAAGATTATAGAATCCAAGGTGCTACAGAATGTCATTATCTATCGCTTGGTATGCAAATTCGAAACCTCAAAACCGGCTATATTGCTATATTGTGGATTTAAAAATCGTAACATATCCGGAAGAGATCGTTCGACACACACTCATTCTAACAGTAATTCCCAATAGCCGACATTAATCCATTGGTTAAATTTTCTGCCGACTTCTTCAAACTCGCCGATCTTCTTAAAACCAAATTTCTCGTGAAGACCGACGCTACCCGCATTCGGCAGCGCGATTCCCGCTATTACACTGTGAATGCCTAATATTTTTAGATTCGAGATCAACTCGCTTAGTAGATGCTGACCAATTTTTTTCCTAAGCTTATCCTGCGCAACGTATACCGTACTCTCTACCGAATAGCGATAGGCACTCCGCCTTTTCCATTTTGACGCGTAGGCAAATCCTGCAATACCGGTTTCATCTTCAAAAACAAGCCAGGGAAATTCAACGGAAATTTCCGCAATGCGCTTTTGCATCTCTTGCTCGGTTACCGGCGCTTCTTCAAAAGTGATGATCGTGTTCGCAACATAGTAATTGTAGATGTTGCAAATTT
>CAZJIU010000117.1:0-4612 GCA_964546145.1 uncultured bacterium | reverse complement strand
GGATTTTAGTAATGGAAGAATCCGATTCAACGAGCTCGGCAAAATAGACTACTCGATTGGTGTCATCCTCCGCACTAAAGATATGTAAAAAGTTGATTACCGAATCCGTGGTTGAGATTACATTCCATCGCAAACCGGTTTTTTGCCTAAGCGATTTGAGCGAATCAGGATTAAAAAAGGAAGAGTCCAGCAAGGCAGGTAGAAAATGATGGGTATAAAATCCGGCACAGTTCTGGTCGTGTCTATCATCATTATCAATAATACGGTTCAACAATGGTTCAGATACAAGCATAATTGGATTTTCTGATTGAGAAACCTTTTTCCTACAAGATGGCAGCAGCACAATTAGTATTATAAACAGAAAAATTACAACGATAGCAATAATATTTGACAGCAAAGAATGCCAAGGATCATTAGGAATCAAATCATTTACCATAAAACCTTTCCCACAATTGCCGGGCATCACTAGCTATTTGCGCAATATCATCAGATTGGATTGTAGTCTGGCGATTAATACATTTTATCAATGACGCTTTGGAATCCTCGATTTTGCCCCGGTAATAATAAATCTCACCTAACAAAAGATGCGGTGCCAGATGATCGGGAAACCTGGATAGGGCAATCCGGGCATATTTTTCTGCCTCGTCATAATTTTTCAGATGAAGATAAGCATAACTCAAAGAGAGATAAATATTCTTATCATTGAAATTATTAAGAGATTCTTTCAGATAATAGATACCTTTCGAATAGGAGCCTGAAATTGCCATCGCTGAACCGAGATGAAGCTGGAGTTCACCTTCACCTGGCAAACGCTTTAATGCAGCCTGATATTGGCCGATTGCCCCACCCCAATGATGATCATGGGCATAAATCACTCCCTGATTCCAGTGAATATATCCCGGATATTGATAAATACTTTTTCCGACGATAAATAAGGTATACAGAAATAAGATGATTGTAATTAACAATCGAGACAGCCCGGATTTGAAGACGATCTTTTTGATTAATGATTCTTTAACCGGAATCAAACCTAACGCCATATAAGCCACCACGGAAATCGGTAAAACATGCAAGGGCATATCAACCATGGCATGAATGAGAATAGTTAGTACAATCAAAGCAAGTCCGTAATACTGCCAACTAGAATTTCTATTTTGATGCAAATAATGGAAAATATTCCATAAGGCAAATGACCAGATAACTAGAAACAATAATCCACCAAAAATCCCGCTTTCGCAGAATGCTTGCAGGTATTCACTATGCGCCTGTTTGATATTGACAGCTTTGTATGCCAGACAGTTGTGTTCGGGATTTTCAAAATAACGGCTTTGATAGTTTAAATATTCGACCGCAAACCGTCCATGACCAACACCCATGATTGGATGATCCAGGATCATCGGTGCTGAGATGCGCCACTCCATAAAACGACCGATAGAAGATTCGGGATTTAGCTGGTATAAGACGAATCCGAAAATTAAAAAACAGACAATTAAGGCAGCAATAAATACTATTCGAGGCAGATGGATTCGTGGCAATATACCGAATCGATTCTCTCGAGTAAACAAAATGAATAAAACTACGATCAACACCGCCGAAATTAAGCCCAGTAACGCCCCACGACTTTGATTCAATAACAGAGCTATAATCATCAAAAAAGCGCTCAGGCGAACTGCGTTTCTACCAATTCTATTTCTTAAATATTTTTGATCAGTCAATGCAGCGATTATAGAGACCGCCAGAAACAAACCATAGCCATTAGCAGTACCGATCGTGCCGATCATGGCAGTCTTCATCAAGTGAGATGGGTAATCTTTTAAGAAGGTGAATTGATAAAGTCCGATTAATGCTTGAACCAGTCCAATGACCCACAAGGCACGAAAAAAATAAGTCAGAAAATTTGGATTATTGGCGGCAACCTGACGGGATAACAGCGTTAAAATTAACAAAGACAATAAAATCCAGAATCCCAAATTGCTTGGATGGTAAAGCAGGGCGGGATTGGTGATAACCACCCAGACTAGGCGGATTAAGAGTAAAATTTCGAGCCAACTGACGCCAAGCAATCGCTTGCCTTGTAGCCAAAAGATTAATAATCCAGCTGCAGTCAAAATAATCAATGTAAAATTTTTCGGTGTGTGGTAAGAAAGGTATACAGAAAGATCCAAAATAAAAGCAACTGCAAAAAGAATGAGTATAATTAATAGGAAGATTAGCCGCGAAGTATCCAAGACTTGAAGAGAAGAATATATTTTACCTTTAAAATTCTTTGTGTCTTCGAGTCCTAGTGGCATTTTAATCTTTATGAAGGAAAAAAAAATTAGTTTGAATGAAGACCCGGCTGATATAATCAATACCAGCCGGATCTTTGAAATGAAACAATCACGAAATTATTTCAGTAGCATCATTTTTTCAGTGAAATGATGCGCATCCTTCTCCTGATCTTCCGGCTTCATCTGCGCCCGAATAAAATACATTCCACTTGGCAAGCCATTGCCATCAAAGATAACCTGATGTGATCCGGCAGGATAGGATCCATTGGCAAGTACGGCAACCTCTCGACCAGCAAGATCAAAGACTTGAATCTTCACTCTGCTAACTTCCGGTAAATCAAATGGAATCGTGGTAGTTGGATTGAAAGGATTGGGATAATTCGCCCTGAGTGCAAACTTCTTTGGCAGATCCACAATCTCCTGCGGCTCAGCAGGTTTGGTCTTTTTACTGAGTAAAAGTGCGATCGAATCTAATTTCGATTCCTTTAAGAGACGCTGCTCGATCCGCTTAAAAGATGGTGGTTCATAATCAGCAATCGAATTTTTAGTCTTCTTTACCTCTTCCTTGAGCTCCTCAACCACAGCCAGTGCTTCCGGATACCTATTAGTAGTCTCAAACAAATTTAATTTATGATATAACAACTCCCGGCGATTATCCGAATTCTCAATGAGTGGGTCATATTTCTCGATCAACTCCTGGGCTTGATCATACTGTTGTTCATGATTAAGAAGCCAATCTATCTCTAAAACCATTGCAACTTCACCTAGTAATTTATTTGCCTCTCCGATCTTTCCCTTTTTATCTACATTCGTGAGGTCATCCCGCTTCTGAGATACTAAGCCTAAAATATTCTGGCGTTCACCAGTCTGATCTTCAGGATCAAGATCCCGAGTTAAGGAGTATAGACTCACCAACCGGCGACAGTTTCCATAATCATCAGCATTTGTGGCAATCTGATTACGCAATTCCAATATTTGTATTTTAAGATCAATGGTATTCTGGATACTATCATCCGATCCCCGACTCGCAAGGCAAATATTGGAGATCGTTCCTGCCGAGATTACACTCTTTGCCTTGGCAATTTTACCTGGCTTAAGTGAAAGCGGCGCCTGCCCACCATAACCTGCACCTGACGCCTGAGGTGTAGTTTTAAAAGGATTCCAATCTACCGGTCCGTAAAAACGCTCGTCCCCTCCACTTGGACCTGAAGGTGTGTTCCAGTAGTTGTTCTCTGCAGGTACCGTCCAGGATATATAATACTCTCCATTAAAAGTCTTGGCTAAATTGTAAATATAGTAACCCAAATTAGAATCGTAGATATCACTATAGCCTCCGGTATTTGACTGATATAGACGGTCGTTGGCATAATTGTCTAAAATGATCTCATGACTGCTGTTACCCGTAATCTTATTGTGTCCTGGAGTAGTATAATACCCCAAATATAATACACCGTTATAATTTAGATGAATGCCCCTCGATCCATTACCGGAAATATTATTATTAATAAATAATCCACCACCTTTGGAAATGTAATATGAAGATGCACAACCTATTATGGCGTTGTATAAACTCAAGCCATCACCTGAGCTGCCGGTTATAGTAGTATTTGTAATCTTTCCATAACAGAAGTTCGCCTCAACTCCTCCACAATTATTATTAAATAAGCAATAATCTAACGTGAAACTACTCCATCCAGAAGTTTCCATATAAGTATAAAAAGGGCAATAGGAGGCATTTTTAAAAGTGCAATGACTGAATATGTTGAAGCAACTTTTTACATACATGTTATAACTACCACCATCAAAAACACAATAAGTAAATTGATTACTATCACCCATAAGAAGAATCTTGGAATAATGTCCACTTATAGACTGAAAGCGGATCGGATAAGCTGATGTACCGTTTGCCAATATTTTTCCCTCAACAACAATATGCTTTCCATTAGCAATAAAAACACCCGTTCCAGGCATTATAGTAAGTGTAGCTCCTTCTGAAATGATAATATTATCCTCTACAACGATGCTACCACTCCATTGTGTATTTTGAGTAATGTTACTGTTTACATATCGATAAACCGGCAATTGGGCTGAGGGATCACCATATAAAACTACAGATTTCGACATCCAACTATCATATGAATATTCAGCAACAAAATCAGACTTAATTTGCTTTAGCGCTTTTCCTAAGTTTTGATAATCATTTTTAAAGAATCTTTCAAATGCTATATAACAGAATTCTCTAGCACCCGAAGTCGTTGTTGCCCATGTTGGTGCAATACAGTTCACTACTGATTAACGAAATTTATAATTCCTTGACAACGACAATTAAAATTCCCTGTTAA
>CAZJIU010000116.1:0-4790 GCA_964546145.1 uncultured bacterium | reverse complement strand
CCCCAATCCCTTCAATCCCGAAACGACCATCCGGTTTAACTTACCACAGAATTCACACATCACTCTTGAAGTCTACAACCTTCTCGGTCAAAAAATCATGACCCTATTTGAAGGTGATAAAGCAGCCGGAAATTATTCGCTGAAATGGGATGGCAAAGACCAGAAAGGCAACAATGTCGCCAGCGGGATTTATTTCTATAAATTGGTCGCCGGCGATTTTAACCAAATCAAAAAGATGGTTCTAACAAAGTAGTGAAATTATCTGCCGAGCAGAATTTTTCCAATCTGCTTGAGCCTGTTTTTCCTTATTATTGGCAGTTTATTCCTTGAACACATCTTGAATAAACTTAATATCTTCTAAACTCAGCGGCATATCGGCGCCCCAGAGATTACCCTCAATCTGCTGCTGATTGCGGAAACCCGGGATAACCGATCCGACAAGCGGGAAACTTAGCAAATACTGCAGTGCAAAACGGCTGAGTTGCTTCACCTCGCTCCCAAAACGTGCCACGACCTTAGCCATTCTCTGCTCAACTCTTATAATATTTTCAAGCTTGAAATCGTCGGCAGTTTGGCGGTGGTCACCAGCCTTGAAGTGCGGTGGATTTTTGGAGCTGTATTTATTCAATAATAATCCCTTTGCCAGCGGACTAAAAGCCACAAAGGACATATTGTACTCTTTCAGCAGATTGCTGACAGGTCCTTCATCAGCGATAAAATGATTGTCTATGGCATTTGCCCAGCTTTGTAATACTGTCGGACGGACTTTCGGAACCAGCCGCAGGAAATCCTCATCGGAATAAGCTGATTGTCCGATCAATCGAATTTTGCCCTCGTCTTTCAAGCGATAGATTATCTCAACCGCATCATCCAGATAATAATCGTTTTTTCCAAAATCGCCATGATGAAAATAGTAGATGTCCACATATTCCCGTTTAAGGTTAACGAGCGACTGTTCCAATTGATACCGGATATGCTGGGATTCATAAGCATGGGCAGCCGTCCCCGGAAACCAGCCGACCTTGGTCGCAATGATGACATCCTTGCTGCGATTTCCTAAAGCCTTGGCCAGCATTCGCTCCGCCCGGCCGTTGCCGTAAACATCGGCATTATCGAAGTGATTGACTCCCTGATCTAAGGCATAGTGAATCGCCCGGATAGCTTCATCTTCATCCACATTTGCCCAGCCATTGGGAGTACCGCTGACCCAATTCAACCCGCCTAATGTCCAGCAGCCCAGACCGATTTCCGAAACCTCGATTTCTGAATTACCTAACTTGCGATATTTCACATTGTCTCCCTTCCTCAATTTTCCAATTTTTTTCTATCACCTAAAATAAATCCCGGCTTATAGCGTTTCAGCATCAGTGACAGTGAAATTACCGTAACTGAACTCAGTGCCATTGCCAGACCGCCGAGCTCCGGTCGGAAGACAATTCCCAACAGCGGATATAAAATTCCTGCAGCGACCGGAATCAAGGCTGTATTATAGGCAAACGCCCAGAAAAGATTCTGCTTAATTTTCCGCAATACCTTACGACTTAAATCTATAGCCGTAATGACTCCTGACAGATCCTCATGCATAAGAACAACATCGCCGCTTTCGATGGCTACATCGGTTCCTCGGCCCATAGCAATACCAATGTCGGCCTGCACCAGAGCCGGCGCGTCATTGATTCCATCGCCGACGAAGGCTACAACCTGACCATCTGTCTGCAAACTCTTGATTTCCTTTGCCTTGTCCTGCGGCAGAATATTTGCCCGCACCAAATCTATGGTCAGGTTTTGGGCAACAGCAGCAGCAGTACGGGAGTTATCACCAGTCAACAGCCCAATCTTAAGACCCAGCTTTTTCAGTTCTGCAATAACCCTGGTGGCAGATTCCCGCACTGGATCGGCAATTGTAATTAATCCTGCTACTCGGCTATTTTTCACAATAATAACCACTGTATTGCCAGCCTGCTCGAATCGTTCGATATCTCGTAAAATTTCACCGGGAATAGAAACTTTATTGTCTGCTAAAAGCGCCCTATTTCCGATAATTAACGACGCTCCTTTGATACTCCCGATGATTCCTTTCCCGCCAACATTTTTGAAATCCTCAACCTCAACTGGCATAATCGATTTCTCAGCTGCATAATTGCTAATCGCCTTCGCCAATGGATGCTGGGATTTCGATTCCAGACTTGCCGCACACTGTACTACCTGTTCTTCGTTCGGAATGTATGACTTTACACCTACGACAGCAGGCTTGCCAGCGGTCAAAGTGCCGGTTTTATCAAAAACCACCGTGGTCAATTTACCGGCGGTTTCCAGTACCAAACCATCCTTAATCAAAACACCGATCTCCGCACCGCGCCCGATTCCAACAGTTACGGCGGTAGGTGTTGCCAAACCCAGCGCACAGGGGCAGGCGATCACCAATACGGCAATCAGAGTGGTCAGCGAAAATAAAAATGTGCTGCCAATGATGAAATACCAGATGATAAACGCGACAACCGCAACCGAGAGTACAGTCGGAATGAAATAACTGACGGCTTTATCGGCAATTCGCTGAACCGGCGGCTTCGATCCCTGTGCCTGTTCGACCATTCGAATAATCTGGGCTAACACCGTCTCCCGACCAACTTTCTCCACCCTGAAAACAAACGCTCCATCTTGATTAATTGTGCCGGCGATAACCTTCGAATCCTTTGCCTTAAATACCGGAATTGATTCCCCGGTTAGCAGCGCTTCATCCACATAACTCTCGCCGGATTCAACAATTCCGTCAACAGGGACTCTGCCACCGGGTTTGATGACAATCAGATCACCGATAATTACTTCACCTACGGGTAACTCGACTTCCTTGTCATCCCGTACAACCGTTGCGACTGCTGGCTGCAAAGCCATTAACTTTTCGATGGACGCTGCGGTCCGCCGCTTAGCTCTGGCTTCCAGAAACCGCCCCAATGTCAGGAATGTCGCCAACAGCAATGCCGTATCGTAAAACATGAATTCCCGTGAAAGGACGATACCAAAGGTTGCCATAATACTCGCAACATAAGCAACACCCATTCCTAGTACATACATAACGTCCATCGTTAGTGATTTATGACGTAATGCCTGATAGGCGGCTCTAAATATCGGGTAACTAATATACAAAAAGACCGGAGTCACGACTATAAATAACAAATAAGACCAGTACAGCGGTAAACGGATTGGCAGCACCATTGGTAGCATCAGGGGAATACCGACGATAAAACCAATGATGAAACGGTTCCTCAGGATTTGGAGTTTTTTTGCTATGGCTGGCTGCTGTGCCAAGTCGCCATTATCCTCTTCACTGCCCAGGTATTGATAGCCGGCCGATTCAATAGACTTTTTAAACTCAGCCTGCCCGACAATCTGACTATCATAGTAGACCCGGGCTTTTTCCGACGCCAGATTGACCGAAACATCCCGTACTCCTTTTAGCGCCAACAAGGAATGCTCGATAGTCTTGACGCACATCGCGCAGTGCATACCGCCGATTCTCAAGGTAATATCTCTCTGCCTTTGTATATGATTCATTTTATTTCCAGTATCGCAGTTATCATATCATCCTTTGATAGCATATCAAATCGGATGTTACAAAACCATTCGAACGATTCTCATTTATTCCAAATTATTTGCACCGATTCTTTTGCCAGGTCGAATGTACTCCGGGATTTTGGCCATAAAATAATACTATTCCGAAAGCCAAACAGAATTCCCGAACGCACCCTCAAATGCGGCGTCATTCGATAAATAATTCCGAACGAGAGGGATTGCCAATTCTGGACGCTGGCTTTGCCATTGTTGTTAAAGTATTTTGGTAGGTCCTGATCTAAGGAGAATTCCTCGAGTAACGAAAACTTACTGTTAACATACTTCTGATAGCCCACGGCGTAATGAAAAAGAAACCGGTGTTCCGGGACGACTTTAACATCACCCGGCATTTGAACCATCCGCAGCTGGATGCAAGTATTATTCAAATTCATCTTTTTATCTACAATCATTTCCAGAAATTTGAACCAACAATAACTATCCTCCTGATCCCAATAACGGGGAATCGGCAGCCGCCACACACCCGCTGATAGACCCGCTGAAATATTTTTCCTCGGAAAGTCAATCAAACGAAATGTTGACATCAGGCGCATTAGTCCCAGACCGCTTCGGGCTTGCGTGCCAAACAGGTCAATTATTCGATCTTCATGGCTTCGCCGGTAAGCGGAAACCACCGATAAGCGCAGCCGGTTTTTAAAATCTACCCCGCCGTTGATCGTAACAAATAGTTCATTATCGGCAAATTCATAAGAATAATCGGCGATTGATTGGGTCATCCCGAACCAGAAAAAGTGGGATTTTATTTCCGACACGGTTGGAATCGTCAATAAATCTCCGGGTACTCCTGCGCCAGTTAAGTCAATCTGGGCTGAGAGCTCCCCGATAATCAGCAATAATCCAAATAATAATCTGCTGGATAAATTCATTAGAAGGTGATGTCAGCCAGTATAAATTCAATCGTACTATCTTTATCTTCGATTCGGTAGGAATAGCGAATCCCGACGCCGAGTTCCAGGTAGACTAAAGTCAATGGTGTCAGGTCCAGATATAACTCCAGTCCGGTAGCGCGAAAAAGATTGTCGGCTTCATTGCGACCTACACCATAATCATAAAAAAGATTAGCTCTTAGCCGCTTAATATAAAGCAGCGAGCCAAAAGCCAGATCGGGATAGCAAAGCGGCAGGGCATAATCCAGCGAACCGATCCGGAAAAGCTGATGATAT
>CAZJIU010000115.1:0-4829 GCA_964546145.1 uncultured bacterium | reverse complement strand
AATGACTTGACCAAATAGACCTGATAGGCGACTAAAGGTGTCGAATAGATTTGATCCAATAATCCTCTCTTGTCAGATAACTTACTTATCTCAAGTAAAGACAAATTAAAAGTTATTATAATAGCATAAAAGCCGACGATCCCCGGAAAAATCCATTCATGTAATGCCACTGTCTGAATTCTTGGTATTAAACTGCTCAGCCCGATTACAAATCCAATATAGAGAATAACGGTTGTTAAAACGTTAACAAGCAGCTCAATCCACGCCCTTTTCCAAAAAGGCTTTAATTCGGTTAATAAAATTGTTTGCAGCGGATTCATCTTATAAACCTTCATCCGAATTTAATTGTTTTAAAAATTCTTCTACGTGAATCGAACTTCCTGAAATAGAGATAATTTCATCCAGATTCACTTTCTGTAAAATAGCCAGGAAATTATTCATATTCTCAGTGACAATCTGGATTGTCTTACCCAGATCATGTACTTCCTTGATCTCTTTGACATGCTGAAGGGCTTTAATCAGCTGATACCCACCATGACGAAATTCGATATTACCGTAGAATGGTAGTTCTATTTGTTCAATCATGTTTTCAAGAGTACCGTCGAAACGAATTCGTCCGCGGTCCAGCACAATCCAGCGATCGGCGATAGTCTGGATTTCGGTAAATTCATTTGAAGAAAAGATAAAAGTATTCTTACCCTTATGCTCAAGAATATAGCGAAATAGAACCGACCTAGTATGATAGTCCAATCCCATTGTCGGCTCATCCAGAATAACAATTTCCGGATTACCCATTAATACCTGGACAATATCCAGTCGCCGTTTAATCCCGCGCGAACAGGTCACCGGATAGTTATCCAATTCATCTTCCAACTCGAACAATTTTATTAAGGGCTCAACTTGATTGCTAAAATCTTCACTCTTGAGCCCCAGATATTTTGCCCGTTTATCTAAATTTTCCCTGCCGGTCAGCCAGGGATCATGCATATCTTCATCGGGCAAATAGCCAATGACTTTCTTGACTTTGGCTGCGTTCTGGATGATCTCCTGACCATTGATATAAACCATCCCATTATCGGGCTCCATAATCGAAGAAATGATTCGCAACAGAGTTGACTTCCCGGCTCCGTTACGTCCAATTATGGCAAAGGTTGAACCCTTCTCGATCCCGATACTTAAATTGCTAAGAACGTAGCGCTTTTTAAAATGCTTACTGACATTTTTTAATGTAATAGATGCTTCCACTAGTGTGCCTCATACCATGAATTGCCTATTCCAATATCCACTTTCAGAGGAATATCCAGAGGTAAAGCGTTTTCCATCTCGTTGCTGACGATAGCTTCAACCTGCTCCAATTCCTCCTCTGGTACTTCAAAAAGTAACTCATCGTGGATTTGCAAAATCATCATCGTTCGTAATTTTTCCCGAAAAAATCGATATTGAATTCTAATCATAGCAATTTTTATCATATCTGCTGCGGTACCCTGAATCGGCATGTTAATCGCAGCTCTTTCACTTGCCTCACGCACATTTTGATTTTTATTATTAATATCCGTTACATAGCGCAAACGCCCGGAGAGGGTTTTAACAAATCCATTTTCCCGAGCAAAGGCAAGAGTTTCGATGATGTAATTATTAATTCCGGGATAGGTTTCAAAATAATGATCAATAATTTTGCGGGCTTCACCCATGGGAATCCTTAGTTCCTCGGACATCCGAAATGGTCCCGCACCGTACATTATCCCGAAATTAACGACTTTGGCAACTCGCCGCATTTCCGACAAAACCTTCTCCTCTGGAACATCATATACAAGTGCCGCGGTACGAGTGTGAATATCCACACCCTCATTGAAAGCACGAACCAATTCCGGATCACGCGATAGGTGAGCCATAATCCGTAACTCAATTTGAGAGTAATCAGCCGAGAGTAACCGCCACCCTTTTTGCTGCGGAATAAAGGCTTTGCGAATCTCCCGCCCCACATCAGTGCGAATGGGAATATTCTGAAAATTAGGATCACTGCTGCTAAGCCTGCCGGTGGACGCCACTGTCTGATTGAAAGAGCTGTGAACTCTGCCTGTGCGCTTATTGACCAGCGCTGGCAATGCATCTACATAAGTAGTCTGAAGCTTCATTAATTGTCGGTAATCGAGAATTAGTCCCGGAAGTGGATGCTCGTCCCGAAGTTTCTCGAGTACATTTACCGCGGTCGAGCGACCCCGCTTGCCGCCAATCTTTAATTTATCAAAAAGTATTTCACTTAACTGCTTTGGCGAATTGATATTAAATTCACAACCAGCCTCAGCATAAATTTTACCGGATAAAACATCGATCTGTTTGGTAAGCTCCTGCGACATTTCTTTCAAAAATCCAATCTCAAGAAAAACCCCATTCTCCTCCATCTTCATCAGCACCGGCATCAGCGGCATTTCAATTTTCTGGAAAACTTCATCGGTTTTATCGTCTATCAACTTCTCCCGGAAAATTGGCACCAGCTGTAGTGCGACGTCGGCATCCTCAGCCGAATAAAAAGTTACTTTATCTATCGTAATCTCATCCATCCCAATTTGATTTTTACCGGAACCAATTAACTCCTCAATCGGCTGCATGGTATAGTTCAGATACTGTTGGCTCAATTTATCAAGTTTATAGGAACGTTCGTCGGGTTGAATCAAGAAGGCGGCGATCATTGTGTCAAACTCTACTCCCCCGAGTTCAATCCCATTCCGATACAGAATCAACATATCATATTTCAGATTTTGACCACACTTTGGGATTGCTGCATTCTCCAGAATCGGCTTTAATAATTGTAAATATTGAAGATTTTCAACACCGCTAAAAAGCGATTTCTGGCTCGATGGATAGCGAATGGGAATATAAACTCCTTGATTTGGCTCCCAACTCAAAGCAATGCCAACAATTTCCGCTTCCATCGGATGAATTGAGGTCGTTTCCAGATCAACTGACAACAAGGGAACCTTGGCTAAAATTTCAACTAATTTGCGTAGATCGTCCACATTCTGAATAGTATGATAGTTTTTCTGAGTTGAGCTTGCCGGTTTAGTTACTCCCAGCGATTTGATTAAACTATAAAATTCCAATACTTCGAAAAGCTCAACCAAAGCCGGTTGATTGATATTTTTGGTCTTCAATTCCTCAATCTTAATATCTAAAGGAACATCAGTTTTAATAATCGCCAGCATTTTCGAAAATTGGGCATTCTCAGCGCCCTCGCGAATCATCTGAGCAATCCGTTTATTCTCGATTTGGTCGAGATTTTTAAGAATATTTTCTAATGAACCAAATTCCTTTAATAAGGGCCGGGCTTTCGCCGGACCAATTCCCTTGATCCCTGGAATATTATCAGACGTATCTCCTATCATGCCCAAATAATCCGGGATCTGCTCCGGCTTTACTCCCCAGCGCTCGATGACACCATTAACATCAATTAATTCAACCGGTTTCTGACCGCTGGCTGGCTTATATACCGAGATGTTTTCTTCCAATAATTGCATAAAATCCTTATCGCCGGTGACCATGTAGACGGTCAAATCTTGCTGAGAGGCAGTTTTTGCAAGCGTACCAATAATATCATCAGCTTCGAAACCAGGTCGGATGATTAGCGGTATATTGATGGCTTCGGTAACTTTGAAAATATACGGTAGCTGTTCCACCAGCTCTTCAGGCATTGCCTCCCGGGTTGCCTTATATTCTGGATAAATCTTATGGCGAAAGGTTTTTTCAGGAGCGTCGAAAACCATGCCGATATAATCAGGCTTTTCGTCATGCAGTAATTTCAATAGCGAATTGACAAAGGCAAACACGGCACCAGTGGGCTGACCAGACGAAGTCGCCAGCCGATTCTTGATCATCCCAAAATAGGAACGATAGGCTATTGCGGAACCATCTATTAAATATAAAGTCTTTTTATTTCTCATAATCTCGTTGGAGAATTTTACAATAATGCGGTGAATTTGGCAAGGTGTTTCACACAGGACTAACGCCAGTCATCTTTTGAATTCAGGAATTGAATCCTACAAAATACTTCTGATTGTTGGCTGCTGGTTTTAAACTCCTCAGCGGAGAGATAAGGATTCCTCCAACGGAGTTCTCCGCAAAGCGGAGTCCTTTGTGACCTACGGAAGAACCCCCTTCCCGATATTACCACAAACCCTTCACTTTCAAATAATCCCGCAACCAAAAATTACCTTCTCCCCTTTTTAAATAGTATTCACGTTTCTGAGCAGCGGAGCCCGTCTGGAATTCTTCTATGTAAATGACAGTCAGGGGACAATGGGTTTTTGTTGTGTGAATCTTACCGCAATTATGCTCATCCAATCGCTTTTTAACATTCAGTGTATGACCGATATAGTGAAAATCACCGGATTCACTTTTTAGCATATAAACAAAATACATGTTGCGGAGAGGGAGGGATTCGAACCCCCGTTCCGATGCAATCGGAAAACGGTTTTCAAGACCGCCGCATTCAACCGCTCTGCCACCTCTCCAAAAAGCGGCAGTAATTTAATTTCTTTTTATGAGGAATACCAAACCAAAGCAATGTTAAATATTACGTTTAATGAAAGTATTAAACCAGCTCAGTAAAGTCCCGATATTTGTAATATACATTAGCGGAGAGACAGGGATTCGAACCCTGGGTACCAGTTAAGGTACACACGCTTTCCAAGCGTGCTCCTTCAGCCTCTCGGACACCTCTCCAAAAATCGCCATATTTTAAACCATTCCCCCTGAATATCCAAGGAATAACAACCATAACTAACTTGATTAAAATGTATATTAATCGGTTATAACTTACTATCTCAGGGTAC
>CAZJIU010000114.1:0-4864 GCA_964546145.1 uncultured bacterium | reverse complement strand
TTGGAAAAGTTGGCGGCAGCGTCATCGCCAGCAGTAGACCGGTCAGAAACGCACTGCCATCGCTAATAGTTAGTTCCTTTTGCCTCATTTTATTGATAATTGCCTCGGTAACCACAGCTGCAGAGATGGATGCAATCATCGTCAGTAATACATGAGATCCAAAGTTGTAAACACCAAAAACCACGGCTGGCATTAATGCGGCAACCACCGTCCACATAATTTTAGGAACGCTCTCTTGACCAGCAAGATGTGGCGAAATAGTGAGCAGCAAATTTTTAAGTTTTGCGCTTTCTTTTATATCAGAGGGTGATGTTGTCGGTTTTGATGCGCTTGCGCTTGTCGGTTGAGAGGTCACATTTTCGGATTTTTCGTTCATTACCATTATCTCGACTTTATTTGGATTCTTTGGCTGCCGCTGCTTTCTGCCGCTCTTGCAGTTCACTGACTCGCAGTTTTCCGGTTTTAATCCATTGAACCAGTGGAATCTTCGCCGGGCAGACATAGGCGCAGGAACCACATTCGATACAGTTCAGAATCCCCAATTCAGCGGCTCGCTGCCAGTTTTCAACCTGACTGAAGCGGGCAAGGCGGGTCGGCATTAAATTCATTGGGCAGGATTCGATGCATTTACCGCATTGAATGCAGGGATATTCTTTGGATTCAAGAGGCAAGTTATCTTTTAAACAGACAATGCCACTGGTGGCTTTGATAATCGGAACCTGAAGTGTATGTTGAGTTAGTCCCATCATTGGACCGCCCATGATTACCTTGACTGTGTCATCGGTTAGTCCACCGCAGAAATTAATTACATCTTTGAATGTTGTACCAATTCGAGTGATCACGTTCTTTGGTTCCCGGATGCCGTCACCGGTGACGGTTACAACTCGCTCGATTAATGGTTTCTTTTTAGTAACTGCCTCAGCCACGGCAATAGCTGTCCCAACATTATTTACCACGACTCCTACTTCCAGCGGCAATCCGCCAGTGGGCACGGTGCGGTTGATTGCAGCTTTGATCAGCATTTTTTCGGCACCCTGGGGATATTTCACAGTCAGCGGAATGACAGCTATATTAGAGAAGGGCTTGACTGCCTCAGTCATCTTAGCGATTGCATCCGGCTTATTGCTCTCGATTCCAATAACAGCCTGCTTAACGCCCAGGGCTTTCATTAGAATTCGGGTACCTAAAACCACATCGTCAGTCTGCTCCAGCATCATGCGATGGTCAGCGGTTAGGTAAGGCTCGCATTCGCAGCCATTCAGGATAAAGGTATCAATACTTTTACCCTTGGGCGGCATTAATTTTACATGAGAGGGGAAAGCTGCTCCACCCAGACCAACAATTCCGGCTGCTTCGATCATTTCAATAATTTTGTCAGACTTTAAATTTTCCCAATCTAAATCTTTTACTGGCATCTCAACCCATTCGTCATTGCCGTCGCTGACGATATGAACCATGAGACTGTTCATCCCGAGAGGGTGGGGAAGGGTATCAATAGTTTTGATTGTGCCTGAAATAGAGGCATGTATCTGGCTGGAAATAAATCCGGTTTTGGTACCGATCAGTTCACCGGTCTTGACTGACTGCCCTTTTTCAACTACTGGTTTGCAGGGCGTCCCGATATGCTGTTGAAGCGGAATAAATACCTCTTCCGGTAGAGGTAATCTTTCCAGCGGCTTGTGTTCGGTATAATTTTTAAATTCTGCCGGGTGGATTCCTTTTTTGAAAGTTTTTAATTTCATTTATTGATGAAACCTTTACTAAATCAGGATTAAAATGGTGATAAAATCCGCCAAATTTATTATCAATTAAGTTGATCTGCTCGTGATTAAAAACCGAATGAAAATCGGAGTAAAGAGTGGAGGCGGCGGGAATTGAACCCGCGTCCGAAAAAGTGAGTGGAAAAATCACTACGTGTGTAGTCTATTGTAAATTTCTCGCTTTTCCCTCGACAATAGACAAACTTTAGGAAAAGCCAGTCTGAAAGAATTCATTCCCGACCTTCAGACGGTAGCCGGGAACTAGCCTGTCTTATCCACGCCCTCAATCAACCAACAAGCAAAATTGAAAGAGAACGGTCGCTTAACTAAGCGTAAGCGACGTTGCCAAACGAATTGGCACTTGACGTGATTCAGGTTTATTAACGTGGCCCTCCTGAAAACCACGACACGCAATTCTTCGACTCTGCGATCCCGTCGAATCCATTCGCCCCCTCAAAGAACGCTGTAATTTACATTTATCCTCTAAAAAATACAATGAACCTGCAAATCCTGAAATAGCCGATATCATTATCTAATTAAAGAAGAAATTGTTCCATCGAATCATGAATAATTTTCATTTTCTCGTGAACAAAATATTTGGAATAGTTGGAAAAGTGATGGGACAAGGAGTTACCGGTATGATCCCGATTTCAGAGTAATTTATTTTTAAAAATAATCTCGCTACTCTTCAAACAGTATTTTGAGATAATCCTGCCAATAAGTTTCCCAGTTGTAGCGACTGAGTACCTGTTTGAAAAGAATATCGCTGTGAGATAAATTTTCCTGGAGAAATTTCGCCAGGCGATTGGTATTAGCTCCCGGACTTTCATCGGCTGGTAAATAAAAGACTCCATCGTTGGCAATTTCCCTGAACACCGGTAATTGCGTTACCGCGATTGGTGTTCGGGAAGCACCTGCTTCGAGAATCGGCAATCCGAAGCCTTCATCGAGGCTCAAATACAAGACCAGATGCGCCACAAAGTACAAGTCATGGACGACATTGCGGTTTTTTTGGGGTGGGATGCCGAGTTCATTGAAGACATCGTCCAAAAAAATCACATTTTCCGTTAATTCTTGATCGTTGACCAAATCCTGGAGATGTTGCGAGTAGGAAGTTAATTGTCCATTTTCCCGTTTGGGTGGACCGGTGATAATGCCGAGAATCTCTGGGAAAGTTGATTTTAAGATTGCAATTATTTGAATGCTGCGTTCGATATTTTTACGGGGAATTTGCTGCGCCGGGATTAATATCAATGGATATTTATAAAATAGAGACAGATGTGAAATTACTTCAGTTGTCTCGTCATGAAAATTTAAAAAGTCCTGATATTTCAATACGTTGGGAATAACAGCGATTTTTTTTCGGGGAAGATTGAGTAGCTCTGCAGCTTGCCTGCGCCGGTATTCGGAAACAGCAATATAGCTCACCTGCGGCAGGGCTGATTTTAACAACGTCCAGGGACGCCGGTTATAGAGCTGATTTTTGTGTTCATCCATTAGCCAGGCCAGATCGTGAATCCAGAGGTAATATTTCTTATCGGGATTCTTCTCAATGTAATTCCAGAATGCCTCGGTGGCGGTGAGATTAAAAGGCATTGACATGATATTATGGATGATGATAGTGGTAATATTACCAACTTCAGTTTCGATTTTTTTCTGCAGATTTGTAAGACGTAATTCATAATTTTCTGGCAAAGAGCCCAGTCGGAAAATCCGTTCGGCTGCTTGCGAATGAGGATTATTCGGACTTAAATCCGGAATCAGGCTGGTCTTGATATTCTGTCCCTCGATATTGCCCTCACCAGCCAGGAGAGTTACATAGTAACCATGTTGAGTAAAGACCTCAGCCTGGGGCTTGAGAATACTTTCGACTCCGCCAATTACCGGCGGTAACGAATAGTGAGCAATGATAATCTGTTTAATTGGCTTCATCAAAAATCTTTCATAACCGGAGCGTAATTTAGGAGATATTTAACTGAAGGGAAATAATTTTACGGCTAGCACTTTGGGAATATCATTTGGAAGTTGAATCTGGTTTAGTTTCTGAAAAGGGGAGAGCCACCCAACTTACTTCCCGGTTTAGGCTATCATACTGAATGACATACAGAATTTCATTGGCATAATCGAAATTGAATTCGGTTCTGGTTAACATTCGGTCGTTTTCGCCTTTCGTCCAGGTTTCACGAATTAAATCGCCGCGTTCGTTGTACTCCCGATTAATTCGACCGACGGTCGTACCGCCGGCGGTCTGGACTTCATTCAAGATCGGTCTGTGCAGCGAATCAAACGAGGTGACCGTAAGGTAATCGGATTGGGTGGGTATCCAACCCCGACCTTCGATCTTCTCGATTAACTGTTTTTGGATGTCATCGGGGTAGTAAGTCGTTCTTGAGATTAATAATGAATCCCGATTAAATACATCTTTTACTTGAAGATCGCCTGAAGAATTGTAATAAAATTGGATTTGCTGCGAAATATTTCCATCGGGTTCGATGAAATCCAAGCGGCGGATCAGATTTTTCTGGTACTCGGCTCTCAGAAAGGATTTGCCAGCAACCTTTGCCGGTCTGACGTCTGTTCCGCGAATAAAATCATTATAAGATAAATAGTATTTAACTATTATCTGAGCCGACAGGATAGTCATTAAAATAAATAGAGCTAAACAGAACCGATGTATGCTACTTTTCATAATTGATTGACTCCTATTTTAGCTCTTTCCAGCGGCCGTCGGTTTTCGGAATAATCGGTGAATTCTGCTTGATATAATCAACGATTGCCTGACGTAAGAGGGTGCCTGAGTAGTTGATTTTGTCCGGATGAATAGTCGTCAGTCGGTCGTATCCGGAATTGCCTTCGGCAAGGTAATCCGAGACTGCCAGAGTGTATTCGCGGTTTTCTTCAATCGGTTTTCCGGCAAGGTTGAATTTTACGACCCGTGAGCCGTCGGGCTTGTGGCGATCAATCACGATTTGCGCTCCGCCTACCAGCATTCCGTGGCTGTTACCCGCGACCCGATCTTCGACAAGCTCTCTGAGAAATCCGCCGGTAACTTTCATAACAGCGAGCCGGTTACCGAACGGCATTACGTTGAATACATGGCGGGG
>CAZJIU010000113.1:0-4941 GCA_964546145.1 uncultured bacterium | reverse complement strand
CCGGAAATCTGGTCTAATTCTTTATGATATTGAAAAAAATGAGGTCAGAAAGATTGTCGATGCTCGGGATGAACTCGAAACGTTTCCTTACTGGGCTCCTGATGGCAAATCTTTATATTTTGCTGCGGCTCACTACATTCCCAAAATAGCTGATTTGGCGCAGGATCTTGCGATCAACTATGCAAACATTAAATACGACCTGTATAAAATTGCATTTAATCCACAAACCCTTGATTTTGGGAAAGTGGAAACTGTATTCAAGGCGTCTGCCATTGGTAAAAGTGCTACCTATCCCAGGCTTTCTCCCAATGGAAAGTATTTACTGTTTACGATGGCTGATTTTGGCAATTTTCATATTTGGCATAAAACGAGTGATCTGTACCTGATGAACCTGGAAACAGGTGAGACACGTGCAATTGAAGAAATTAATAGTGAGGATGTAGAAAGCTATCATTCATGGTCGTCGAATGGAAGTTGGGTAATTTTCAGTTCACGTCGGGAAGATGGTGCTTATACAAGGTTATACATAACCTATTTTAATGGCCAAGGGAATTTTCATAAGCCTTTTGTTTTACCGCAGAAAGAGCCGCAATTTAACCGGCAGTTTTTTAAATCTTTTAATATTCCTGAGTTCTTGATTGAGCAGGTTGATTTTTCACCCCACGATTTTTTAAAGGCTGTGAAAAGGACCGGTAAAAAAGTTGTTTTTGCAGATTAGTTTTTAGTTTGATTTAGTAAACTTTTAGCGAATAGATAAGTTTTTTCGATTATTTCAGGCCGTCTTGTTTGGCAGGGCGGCTTGAATTTTTATATCAGACAATATCAGTCAAAAAGATATTGTTCATTTCTGACAACTATTTTATTATTATATCAGTCTGAAAGGTAATTTGTGATTTTAAATTAATGAATTTTAAAATGATGCGGGATAACTGATGGGGATGGACCGGAAAATTGAGAAAAAGAAATGGCCACCGCGCAAGATCGGTCTAATTATCGCTGCCGTAATTTTTATCATAGTATTTATTTATCTGTTCCTGTTTCGTTATAAATCATCTGCCCTGAATGTTGAAAAAGAGCATCTGACAATTGCCACCGTAACGCGCGGACCGTTTCGAGAATTTATTCCGATTGTAGGTAATGTATTGCCGATTAATACGTTTTACTTAAGTGCCATGGAAGGCGGCCGGGTCGAGGAAATTTACCGGGAAGCCGGGGCGGTTGTGAACAAGGGTGATAAGCTGTTAAAACTCGGCAATACCAGCCTGCTTTTAGATATCATGTGGCGCGAGGCTGAACTTTTTCAGCAAAGCAATAACCTGCGCAATACCCGGCTTTCCATGGAACAACAGCGTCTGGCGCTTAAAACTCAGCTGGCCGATATTGAGTATCAACTCCTGCAACAGAAGCGGATCTATGCCCGTTCTAAAGAACTGTATAATAAGGAGATGCTATCCCAGCAGGAATACGAAGCGACTAAGGATCAATACGAATACCTGCAAAAGCGCCGCGATCTGACATTCGAAAGTCAGAAGAATGACCTGGAATTTCGCCGGGCGCAGATCGAATCACTGGAATCCTCACTTAAACGCATGGAAGATAATCTGGAAATCGCCAAACAAAAATTGGATAATCTGACAATAGTCGCTCCAATTTCCGGGCATTTAACCGCACTGAATGCCGAGATTGGTCAGACCAAATCGCCGGGTGAACGTTTGGGACAAATTGATGTTCTGGATGGATTCAAGGTCCGGGCTAGTGTTGATGAACACTATCTGCCGCGGATCGAGATTGACAAAACCGGCGAATTTGATTTAGCCGGAGAAACTTACCAGTTGATAGTCCGGAAAGTTTTTCCCGAGGTAAAAGACGGCCGTTTCGAAATAGATCTGGAATTTACCGATCGCGTGCCTACCGGAATCACCCGTGGCCAATCTCTGCATATTCGTCTGGATTTGGGTGGCATTTCGGAGGCGATTCTGCTACCGCGTGGTGGATTTTACCAAGTCACGGGTGGAAACTGGGTCTATATACTTGCCAACGACCAGAAGACGGCTTTCAAACGTCCGATAAAAATCGGACGCCAGAATCCGCAGTATTATGAGGTATTGGAAGGATTGGAGCCAGGCGAATTAGTGATCACCTCAGCCTATGATAATTATAATAACATTGACAATTTAATTCTTAAATAAGGAGAATATACCATGATTAGTACTGAAAACCTGATGAAGGTTTACACAACCGAGGAGATTGAAACGACTGCCCTGAACAACATTAACCTGGAAGTGGGCGAAGGTGAATATCTGTCCATTATGGGACCTTCCGGTTGCGGCAAGTCAACTCTGCTCAATATTCTTGGACTGATTGATGTTCCGACCGGCGGGAAATATTTCTTTCTCGGTGAAAATGTGGCTGGCTATTCCGAAAGGAAACGAGCTAACCTGCGTAAAAACAATATCGGTTTCGTCTTCCAGAGTTTTAATCTGATTGATGAATTGACCGTTGCCGAGAACGTAGAATTACCCTTGCTTTATCTCGGCCTTTCAAGCGGGGAACGCAAGAAACGGGTGGATGAAGTTCTGGAACGGATGCAATTGACCGCTCGACATAATCATTTTCCACAACAACTTTCCGGTGGTCAGCAACAGCGGGTGGCAGTGGCCCGCGCGATTGTTGCCCAGCCAAAACTGATTTTAGCCGATGAACCAACTGGTAACCTCGATTCCTCCAATGGCGATGAAGTTATGCATATGCTGGATGAATTGAATAAGCAGGGTACGGCGGTCGTGATGGTGACCCACTCGCCGACGTACGCCGAATATGCGCAACGCGAGGTGCATCTTTTCGACGGTAAGATCGTAAAGGATAATGGAACCAAGAAATTTCGGATTTGAGCCCTTGTTCAATCAAGGATCGAATAAACAACTTGCGGAGGAATAATGTTTAAAAATTACCTGCTTGTTGCCTTGCGAAATATGCGTCGTTTCAAAGGTTATACCTTCATCAATATTTTCGGTCTTTCGGTTGGTATTGCCTGTTGTATATTGATATTGTTATTCGTGCGGAATGAACTTGATTATGATCGTTTTAACGTTAAGGCTGATCGCATTTTCCGGATAGGTCTGCGAGCTGCACTCAATAATAACCGGATGGATGGAGTCGTAACCTGTGCCCCGATGGCCCAGACTCTGGTAGCGGAAGTCCCGGAGGTGGAAGCAGCAACTCGTGTCTGGAATGCTGGTTATCCGGTATTTCGCTACGAGGATGAGGTCTTTAGTGAAGAACGCCAGTTCTTTGTTGATTCAACTTTCTTCGATGTATTTACAGTCGAGTTTTTAGCCGGTGATCCGAAAACCGCCTTGAATAAACCCAATATGATTGTGCTGACTGAATCCATGGCGCGTAAATATTTTGGGGATGAAGATCCAATGGGCAAACTGATCAATTCCGACAATCGCCGTGATTATCTGGTCACTGGTGTAGTTAAAGATGTCCCTGCTAATTCGCATTTCCACTATGACTTTTTAACTTCGCTTTTATCTTATCCAAGAGTAATCAATGACAATAATTGGATAAGTAATAATTATTATACTTATATTGTACTCAAAGATCCCCAGTCTGCCGAAGTTGTCGAGGAAAAAATCAACCAGATAACCCGCCGGAATGCTGAACCGATCATTCAAGCTGCTTTGGGATTATCCTGGGATCATTTAATGGAGACCGGTGCCGAATATTATTATTACATGCAGAAGATGACTGATATTCACCTGAAATCTCAGAAAGAATTCGAGATCGAACCGAATGGAAATATCGGGATCGTTTATATTTTTTCACTGATTGCTATTGGGATTTTTGTTGTCGCCTGTATTAATTTCATTAATCTGGCGACTGCCCGGTCGGCTATCCGGGCCAAGGAGGTGGCGATTCGCAAAACAATCGGCTCGGATAAAAGACAATTGATTCAGCAGTTCATGACTGAAACTCTGTTGTTAAGCGCAATAGCGGTAATTATTGCTTTAGGTCTGGTACAATTATTCCTGCCGGTTTTTAATCATTTGGCTGGTAAATCAATCCAGTTCACCTTTTGGAATAATGTCTATATGATTCCATTCCTTTTAGCCTGCATTTTAATTTGTGGAATAACGGCCGGAATTTATCCGTCATTTTATATGGCTGCGTTTGATCCGGTAATAGTACTGAAAGGTGAAGCGGTCGGATTCAAGCGTAAATCCTTTCTACGCAGTCTGCTGGTAGTGATTCAGTTTGTGATTTCGGTGATTCTGATAATTTCGACTATCATCATTTTCCGCCAGATGCAATTTACCCAGAGAAAGGATCTGGGATTCGATCGGGAGAATGTCGTCATCGTCGAAAAAACCGATGACCTGGGCAACCGCCTGAATACATTCAAATCCGAATTACTGGAAAATCCCAACATCGTTGCGGCTACCAATACAAATAATCTGATGGGATTCAATTTTGGCAACAGTGTTTACCAGATAGCCGGAGAAAGTGGCGAGGAGACTCACCTGTTCTGGACCTTGCGCGTTGATGAAGATTTTGCCCGGGTGTTTAATATAAAGGTCACCAACGGTCGGTTTTTCGAGAAAGATCGTCTGGCTGACAGTAACAGCGTAGTCCTTAATGAATCGGCTGCGCGTGAAATGGGTATACCCGATCCGGTTGGCAAGCAGATTATTTTTCCGGATCCAAGCAGCCCCAGATTTACAATTGTTGGAGTGGTGCGTGATTTTCACTTTCAATCCTTGCAGCATCCGATTCGTCCGATGGTTCTCCATAAATTTAATTCGCAGGGATTTGGTCGCTATGTATCGGTGCGAGTGGCAGATATGAACACGCCGACGACCCTGAAATATATTGAAGATTCCTGGCGCAAATCGGCCTTGAATCAAGCCTTCGAGTATGAGTTCTTTAGCGATCACT
>CAZJIU010000112.1:0-5118 GCA_964546145.1 uncultured bacterium | reverse complement strand
GATGGCAGATAATCCACTACCCCATCCAGCAGCAGACGGACGCCTTTATTTTTAAAAGCTGAACCACAAAAAACCGGTGTAATGCAAAGCGACAATACGGCATGTCGGGCAGCCTGCTTGATATCTTCTGCCAACACTTCTTCACCGGTCAGATACTTTGCCATCAATGACTCGTCGAAATCGGCAAGTTTCTCAATCATTGCATCACGAAATCTTTGAGCCTCGGGCAATAAATCAGCAGGGATTTCGCTGATATGCATTTCCAGGTCGCGATAGGTAATCGCCTTCATGGTCACCAGATCAATGATTCCGTGAAAATCCGCCTCTGTCCCGATGGGTAACTGGAACAGCACGGCATTGGCACCTAACATCTCATTCATCTGCCCAACAGTGTGAAAGAGATCCGCACCGGGACGATCCATCTTATTGACAAAAGCAATCCGTGGTACTTTGTAGCGATCTGCCTGATGCCAAACCGTTTCACTCTGAGGTTCCACTCCACCCACGGCACAAAATACCATGACTATACCGTCTAAAACCCGTAGCGAGCGTTCCACTTCCAGGGTAAAATCAATATGCCCGGGAGTATCAATCAGGTTGAGCTGATGTTTCTGCCACTCAGTTGTGATTGCTGCAGAAGTAATGGTAATTCCCCGTTCCTGCTCTTGCTGCATGAAATCCATAACCGCCTGACCATCGTGGACCTCACCCATCTTGTGGGTGACGCCGGTAAAGAACAGAATTCTCTCACTGGTGGTAGTCTTACCAGCATCTATATGAGCCACAATGCCAATGTTGCGGATTCGTTGTATTTCAACATTCTCCATAATTCATCTTCCTAAAAATTAACAGGGCGGCAAATTTAATCCCTTTTATAATAATTACAAATTGGAATTTTTTGAGAATTGCTTACTTCGCAATCTGGGGGCTGTCCCAAAAGCCCAATAGTCGTGTAATTCTGATCCCGATTTATCGGGAGAAGAATCGCGCTCGTCATTAAAACGATGTTTCTCCCGAACGAATCGGGATCAACATGACCACAAAGAATTGAGAAGTGACTTTTGGGACAGCTCCCCTATTATCCATTTCTATATTGAAATTTCTATTTCAACTGGCTTGGATCAACATAGGTCGGGGCATTCTTCGGCGCTTTGCCTTTTCTCACTTCGCGATAATAATCATAAGTCATCGGAACATCATCTAGCTCTAACAGTTGACTCTCGACTACCTCACCGATAAAGAGCAAGTGAGTCCCGACATCAACAGTCCGGACAACCCGGCACTCAAAGTAGGCTACGCAATTATCCAAAACAATTGGCGATCCGGTTAAGCCGGTTCTATAATTTATTTTTTCGAATTTATTCACATCCTTGCCGCTCTTATACCCAAAAAGACCAAAAAGCGTTGCCGGTGCACTCTGACCAAGTACCGAAATACTAAAACTCTTACTCGCCGTTATCAGATCACAGGTCAAATTTTGCTTGGAGCAACAGGTTGCCAGCTGTGCCGGTTCAGCAGTCACCTGAAAAACAGTATTCGAAACATAACCATTCAAGCGCTTATCATGGCAAGCACTGACGATATACAATCCATAACTTATTTTAAAAAATGCCTGTAAATCCATTACACTCTTCCTTTTAGCTTTATTCAAACCTAATGTTGGTTATCACCTGTAATCTGTAAAAATAAGCGTCTCAAAATATATGCATATGACTCTTTTCGAGCAGGAAAACCCAACTCACTCATTTAAATTTAGAATCAAATAACTTACGGCATTGGATATCAAGGACTGCCCGAATAATATCTCTTCTTGATACAATTCCAACTACTTTGTCTCCTTCAACAATCGGAACCCGGCGAAAGCGGTTGTGCCCAATGGATAACGCGATAGTCTCAACATCAGTCTCAGGCGAAAAACTAACTACATCTTTAGTCATCACCTCTTCAACCGTAGTATTTTTTAGATTCCCGCTAAAAACAAAGTTGAGAACATCTTTTTCGGTAATGATACCAATCATTTTTTCTTGCTCATCTACAACCGGCAATCCGCTGATTTGCCCACAGACTAAAAGCTGAATCGCATCGTACAAATTCTTTTCCTTAGCAATCGTAATCACTTTACTCGACATGACATCTTTTGCTTTTAGCATACATTCCTCCATTCTTTCAACATTAATTTTATTTAAATTGGCAATACTATTGTTTTCTCACCTCAACTTTAGCCAATTTCTCATAAAACTGGATGATTCCGCCGTGGTCATCCTGGGCTTTGCCATCAACCTTCAAAGCTTGCATAATCTCCATAACCTGGCTGGATAGAAAAGCCGGTACGCCCAACTCTTTAGCGGTATTCAAGGCGTTCATTAAGTCTTTGATATGCAGCTCAATCCGGAAACCCGGTTTAAAATTGCCCTTCAAAACTAATGGCATCTTGGCATCCAGCACCGTACTGCCCGCCAATCCACCCCGAATCGCCTGATAAACTTCTTCTGGATCAACTCCAGCCTTGGTTGCCAGCACCATGGCTTCACTCATCGCCGCAATATTAAGAGCAACAATAATCTGATTAGCTAATTTAGTTATATTACCACTCCCAATTTCGCCTACTCTTTTAACCGAGGCTCCCATTACCTCAAGAATACCCTTTACTTCATCAAAGGTTTTTTGTGGACCGCCAACCATAATCGCCAATGTGCCTTCGACTGCCTTGGGTTCGCCACCGCTTACCGGAGCATCCAGCATAGTAACGCCCTTTTGCTGTAATTTTTCCGAAATTTCCTGGGATACAAGCGGTGCAATCGAACTCATATCAATCAAGACAGCGCCGGGTTTTGCCCCATAAATGACACCTTTATCTCCCAGTACTACCTCCTTGACCTCGGGCGAATTGGGCAGCATGGTAATAATAACCTCACTCTGAGCGGCTACATCTTCGGGAGAATCTCCGGCTTTGGCTCCGGCATGAACGAGCTCATTCAGTGGATCAGGTCTAATATCATATACAATTAAATTATAACCGACTTTCAGTAAATTTTTCGCCATGGGTTTGCCCATGATCCCAAGACCGATAAAACCTATATTTTTCACCTGTCAACTCCTCTCATTATTTTTGATTTAAATAGGCTTTAATACAACTTTTAAGGCTTCTTTATTTTCGATCAACTCGAAGGCTTTTTCGAATTGATCTATTGGAAGTTCATGAGTGACGAGTTTCTCCAGATCAACCAGTTTCTGACTCATCAGCGTCAGGCACTTTTCCCAGACATCCCAAGTATGACTAAAATGTCCCTTCAAGGTCACCGATTTAGCAATTAACGGATCAAGACTAAAATTTACCGGCTTGGTGCCCCAGCCAATTTTAGTGATTTGACCGGCCGGGCGAACTGCATCCATGGATAATTTAAGTGTTTCCGAACTGCCGGCCGTATCAACGATTAAATCAGCCCCATAACCGGCGCCAAGTGATTTAATTATTTTCAGCGGATCATCCTTGATGCTGTTAATGACAATCGTCGCTCCAAACTCTTTGGCGATTTCCAGTCGTCTATTATCTCCTTCGGTTCCGATTGCGACGATTTCAGCTGCGCCGGACAGCTGCGCGATTTTGATACATAAAATCCCAATTGGACCGGGACCTATTACGACCACCGTATCGCCGGGATTAATTTTACTGTTCGAGACTAATGCTTTATAAGCCACGCAAAAAGGTTCGGTTATTGATGCTGCTCTTAAAGTGACATTAGCCGGGACACGGTGTAAAATTCGTTCGGGCACTTTAACAAATCTGGTGAATGCCCCATCAACATGGAAACCATAGCCTTTACGATCCCGGCACAAATGATAGTTATTTTGCTTGCAGAGCGGACATTTCCCGCAAAATTCGGCGTGAGTTTCGGCTGTCACTCGATCACCGATGGAATAACCGGTTACCTCAGCCCCGATTTTAGCAATTGTACCGGCAAATTCGTGTCCCATGATAAACGGTCGGGTGAATTGAAAAGCTGAAGTATTATTATGGATATGGGGATCGGTTCCGCAAACACCAATATAAGCAACTTCAACCAGGACATCGGTTTTTCCTATGGTTGGGATAGGAACTTCCCGCATTTCGGTTGCACCGGGTGCATCGGCATACTTAACAACAGCTTTCATTATATCCATTGTGATTTCCTTTTGTTATTAAATTAAAACTAAACTAAAAATCCAAATTATTACAGCTGCACTCACTCCTAAAATAAATGTACCCAAACTCTGCAATTTGTATCCGGTCTTGACATCCATACCCGACATTTGCGTAACTACCCAGAAAAAGCTGTCGTTGGCATGGGAGGCAACCATCGCACCGGCACCAATAGACAATACAACCAGGGCTTGAGCAATTTCAGAAATGAATCCCAGGGATGCTAACAGCGGTGAAAGAATCGAGGCAGTTGTAATTATCGCCACCGTTGATGATCCCTGTGCAGTTTTAATCATTGCAGCAATAATAAATGGCAGCCAGATTCCCAGTTTGGCATTTGCCAGGGATTTCCCAATCGTTTCAGCCAGCGCAGAATTCTGCAAAATTTTACCAAAAGCACCACCGGCTCCGGTTATCATAATAATTATGGCAGCATAACGTAATCCCTTTCCCACCCAACCGGAATCAGACAACATACTCTTTCGCAATTTGCGTGGCAGTCCAAAAGCCAGCAGGACACCAATCAGTAAAGCAATAATCGGTTCACCAATGAAACTAATAATTACTTTGATTGGACCTTCACCAAACGGTCTGGTCGGAAACTCTGATATGGATCTGAGCACAATCAAGATAATCGGAATTAGAATAGGTCCGATTGCATTAATTGTTGATGGTGCCTCTTTCATCTTTGAGGCAATTTCATCCTCTGAGATTTCCGGATTTGGATCAATCGGAATTTTTGCAGCAAATTTAATGGCAAATAGGTAACCAAATGCCAAAGCTAATAAACTGACTGGCAAACCTAACAGAATTACCAGTCCCAGGTCAGCTCCCAGAATACCTGCAGCGGCGATTGGACCGGGGGTCGGCGGAACCAGGCAGTGAGTCGCAGTTAGTCCCAGACTTAATGCGATTGCCGGACCGGCTAAGGAGATATT
>CAZJIU010000111.1:0-5134 GCA_964546145.1 uncultured bacterium | reverse complement strand
CAACGGCCAGCGCCCGGATTGATCCTTAGCTGCCGGAAATGATTCGATAACCAATAACCGTAATGTCTGCACCTGCTCATCAGAAATATTCTGCGATTTTTGGAGAGTTTTTAAAAGATTTTGCTCGTCCTCGCTGATTTCCCGGTCCATAAAGGCGGTTCGGAAAGCATCGCTGTAAATTTCGTTTGCCCGGGTCGTGTCGGGTTGAGAAAAAAGATTCTTAGTTAATAGAAGCAGAACGGTCAGGGTAATTATTTTTTTAATGTAATGCGCTATCATCAATTACCTCCTAAAATTTTTTATGTTATAAATTAACAATTGAGGGAAAATACTCAACTATTAAACTGTGGAGACACATCTGGATTTAAATAGCTAAAATTTTAAGTATATTCCGAAAATGTAAGGTTGAAAGTGAATTCCAAACCGCAGCCAGTCAGCGATTGCGTAAATGAACCCGATATCAAAGTGAACCGGTGAGATGAAAGGTTTCTTCGGTTTTTGGGTAGTCAAAAGATTGTCATAAATCCCGAATATTTCATCGGTGCGATTCCACCATTCCACATAATAGGGATCATAATAAATTTCATAGTTCATGATCAGGTTTTTGCTAACATCTACACCACCGGCGTAATAAATTTTGTACATTATATCACTTTTCTGAGGATGTTTGCTGACAATAGTCCCTAAAGTGTGGGAGATGCGTCCTGTATTATTTCTCCTTGCTTTGGAAAAGGTATAAGCGGCAAAAACTTCATAGTATTCCATTGGTTTAGGAGATTCAATATCTATCCAGGGAGTCTCAATAGTGTTATCATTCTCTAGGTAACGGCGATTGGCGTTATCAACATTGATTTTTGTACCGATCTTGTTGTAGCCACCGTAATAGACCGGGATAGAATCTCCGGAGGGAACCCAATTATAATAATTATTAGGATCATAATTGCCTTTTTCAAACAGATAGTTTTTTTCGATCCACTCGTACTTATCGCTGGTGTACCGGGTATGGATATGGGCGCCAATTGAAAATACCTGTTCATTTTCAAGGGTCCCGAACCGGAATAGCTGTAATTTTGGACGAAGGTTGAAATCACCTACGAAATATCCCACCCACCTGGAGGTAATCTGAAAGCGATCGGTAAAGCCGAAACCCCAGGAAAGCCCGCTGATATATAATACACCTTTTCCCAGAGTGTACCCGGTTGGATCGTAAAAAACATCAATCTGGCGTTCATTGCCCAGCGTAAATTTATCTTTGATTTCGGCGATTTTTTGGCCCTCTTCGAGTAAGCCATAATCAATCCGGGCAATGTCGGAGTTGGTAATACTCAATATTCCATAATCAGTCAGTAATTCTGTTGTCTGCTCGGTTTTGGAGAGAATGCGACCTTTCAGTTTATCGCCTGAGGTGAGAGTAACGGAAGCAATTTCCTCCATAATATCATTCTGCTTGATAACCAGTGGACCATATTTAGTCAGGACTGTTATTTCTCCGGCCTGATTATCAACTTTCTGGATAATGCCGGTAATTTTATCACCGCTTTTTAGATAGATCGTCTGTTCCTTTGCGGTATCGTTGGCTTGAAGCGAGACGGTGATGGAAAGGGTGAGGATCAGGAGTAAAGAGTATTTGTTAATCATAGGCGACAATCCCACTATTGGCGATAATCTACTAATTAATAAATGTCCAATCAACACCAAAGATTTTCAGGCGATTGTGGTAGAGCATTCCGGGTAAGGTTGCAAAGGTTCGCCCTTCGACATTATAGATCTTGTAGAAAATATGGAATGTGCCAATCCGGGCACCGACAACGACGCCAAAACTGAGCCGTTTATCGGTGAAATAGGGCAGATTGGAAGTCGCGATAGTTCGCAGCTGCTCGAACCAGATCAGGCTGTTGGGACAGGATAGGTAATAAATGTCTCCGGCGGCATATAGATTTAAGTTATTATGAAATAAAGTCAATTCCTGAGATAACCGACCCCAGCCCTGGAAAGTAGCTTCTTCATTGCCATAGGTTTGAGGAGAATAGATTGCCCGACCGCTGAAAGTCATTTGCCAGGGGAATTGAAAAGTATATTCGCCTTTCAGAAAAGGGACTTTTAACGATCGTTGTTTAAAAGATACTGTCGTGTCAGCAAATGAAATGATATGGGGCAGAACAAACTTAGATGAGGCGTGGGTATAAGCCAAAGTAAATTGAATTCGTTGCTTATCAGTTTGAAATTGCCCGATGACCTGATGCTGCCAGGCGGAAAAACCAGACTCATTAAGTTCATTTTTTACTATGCCGCCAATTTCAGTCTGATAGCCGAGTGGGTAGAGGTAGTAATCCAACTGCGAATGCACCGCGAGCTGAAAATAATTGCCAAGCCGCAGGGAAGTTGAAAGATTGCCGATTGGATATTGATTAACCGATCCAAGTTGGCAAAGCAGGCGAATCGTTCGGCCGGATTTGGTATATTCAACTGTCTGCCGCGACCATTTTTGTTCAAGGTCTTTGGTATTTCGGATAGATAAAATGTCGATCATTGGCGTTATGGATAAAGTCAGCGAAGAAGTGGGGAAGGTGTAAATTCTTTTAATTACCAGAGATGCCTGCGAGCCGTCGGCAGTATAGCGGTAAATTGAAGGTGAGCGGAGGACATTGTAATAGGTATTGGTCATTTGGGTTCCGATTTTGAATAAACCATTGTCTCTTACCGCTGTTCCTCCGACGTAAAAGTTGGTGCGGTATTCCTTCAGGCGACCGGTGTGCGACCAGGTTAAATAAGTCAGGTTTTCAATAAAACCAAAGCCGACCGGATTATTGATTCCCGGTTGAAATTTCTGGTAGCTGCTGCCGAGCTCATAAGTCCAGCGACCATGGCTTTTCCAGACGTCCAGGAAATAGTTTTGGGAAACACTCTCTCTCAATGCCGCCGGGTTGGGACCGAGTAGTCCGTAACCGCCGTCGTATCCTAAATTCTCACCGAATAATCGCCAGTTTATTTTTTCGGCAATGTTACCGCCTAACATTAAGGAGAAATCGAGGAATCCATAATCACCGCGATAGTAATCGAAACGTGATAGATTCTTACCGGAATCGGCAAATACCGGGATCATCTCAATCGCAGTTCGGAGCGGATTAACCGATACCCGGTTTTGGCGGGTATTGAGCCAGGCAAAGGGTGATGCGCCCAGCAGCAGATCGGAGACCGGCAAACCGTTATATGAAACCGGAACGGTATAAGCCGGCAATCCGTAGTTGGAAAAGTAACCCTGCAATCCCCAATCGTCACCGGGAGCGACGATTAAAGAGCTTTCACTCTGCAATAATTCGACGATTGTCAGGTATTCCGATTCGGTTGAAAGAGACTCAGCCTTCGCGGAAATTAATCCTGACAAAATGAAGAATAGCATTAAATAACCGCAAAAATTTCTCATTGACTAACCTCTTGCGGATTAAGCTCCTGAAAATAGGGAATCGCTCGAAAAACCTGCTGAGCCGTAACCGGTACTAAAACGATGAAAACGGCAGTGTTGCTGATCAAATGAATAACGCTAAATGCCAAGCCGGCGAAGATGGTAGCGACAGTTTCCCGGGGTTTAAATCCCGCAGATAGGGGATAGGCAGCCGAGACCAGAATATCATAGAAGAGAGTCAGCAGAAATCCAATCGCGCCGATCAGGACGACATTTGGCAGGGAAAATTTCCAGTTTAAAATATAACTCCGCAGCAGCGCCCCGGTCAGGCAGACAACTGTCATAGCGGCAATTTGGGCGATCAGCATCGGCGGGAAAAGTAGCCCGGAGCCCATCGGATTCAATGTCGAAAATAAGAATTCTCCCAGAATACCGATCAATAGTCCGCGTTTTAAACCCATCAATACTCCGGCAAGAAAGATCATCGCCGTGACCAATTCCACATTGGGCACGAAAGCGAGGGCATAGCCTACTCCCAAAATTAGAGCGATGAAGATGCCGCTAAAGGCAATATGGCGGGTTTTTTGATGCAAATAACAGTCGTCCTTATCAGATAGCCAGGGGTTATTTTACAAAATTGAGGGGAAATAATAAATAAAAGGATTTCAGGGTGAGGTTAATCCTCACTCGCCTTTATACAGCACGCGGTGAAAATAATTCATTTTGTTCGTCCAGTCGCCTGTGCTGCGGTCAGACTCGATTTCGCGCTTCATCTGATCGAATCGGGTATCAATTTCGTCAATAAAATAGACGATCAGCGCTTCGAGGAATGCCGGTTCCTTGGGCGATTGCCATTCTAATTTGCCCTGGTGTGAGAGAATGATATGCTCCAGTTTGAGTTTCAGAACTTCCGGGAAATCGCTTATTTTGGCAATCGCTTGCAGAAGAATGTCGCGCCCAAGAACGACATGACCGACAAAGTTGCCACTATCGGTATAATCGGTGGTCAAACCGGGTTCTAATTCGATCAGTTTACCAATATCATGTAATAAAATACCAGTGATTACCAGGTCGCGGTCGAGTTCGGCGTAATTCTGACAGACACCTTCGGCGATCCTGAGCATCGAGTGAGTATGTTCCAGCAGTCCATGGCGAAAAGCGTGGTGCAGGATCATCGAAGCCGGGTGGGTTTTGATTTTTTCTTCGTTTTCGGTGTAAATATTCTGAACGACGGCTTTTAAGAAACGATTCTGCAGGGATTGAATTGCCTGCTGCACTTCCGACCACATTTTTTCGGGATCCTTGGTTGAGCTTGGCAGCAGGTCGGCAAGCGCAAAACCGTAGACGCTGTCCTGCTCGACATTAGCCCGGCGGATGGATTCGATGCGCAGCTGCAATTCCTCGTTGAACGAGGTGACCTGCGCCTTAACCGCCACCGCTTCGCCTTTCTCGAATTTGGCGGTAAAATCTTCGACATTATCCCAGATTTTGGCATTGATCGAGCCGGTTTTGTCCATCAGCGTCAGATCGAGATAATTCTTGTCGCTTTTGGTCTTGCGGAGATCTTTGGCGAAGACGATGAAGAATCCGCTAATGTTCGTATTCTCCTGGAAATCTTTGATAAATTTGCGTTCCATGTCAGCCTCTGTCTTTCACTTCCGAATTATAGTAAAAATTTGTTTAATAGTCTAACAGTTTTGATCAGGCTAGATATTTAGATGGGAGAAAATC
>CAZJIU010000110.1:0-5162 GCA_964546145.1 uncultured bacterium | reverse complement strand
GCCAGTTTTAACAAGATTTTTTTGAAATATCTCGAATTCCACACAACGGGTTATAATTAAAACATTCCTTTTTAGGAACGTCTATACTTGTGCATAAATTTGTCAAAAAATAGCTACAAAATAATCATTGGAATTCGACGCATTTTTCAACATTCCGGGGATATTTTAATCCAATTTGAGATAGTATACTTAAGTCAGAATAGAGGCAGGTCGTTGTGAATATAATGATTTTTAATGATGCAGCGGTAATTCAGGAACCATTGCTCCGCCTAATCTCCCGCAGCACTAATGGCGGCGATAAGATCGTATCTGTCTCCGATTTCAAGAATATCCTGATGGAAGTCTTGCATGGTAAACCGGATGTGGTAATCATCAATACCTATGCAATCAGGAGTACAATCCAGGAAACCATCCGGGCGATTAAAACAATTTGTGACGATGTGAAAATAATTTCTCTGACTGAATTCCACGATGAATTATTTCAAAAACATTTGAAAAATTCCGGCACTGATTTCATGATAGATATCGCCCACAATCTTGAACAAATTCCAACAATTCTGACAGATTTAAAGAATAAATCAGCGGACTCAATCCAATGCTGAGCTGAGCTCGCTGCGATATAAAAACCAATAATAACTTAAAGATTCCTTTAGATTCGCTTAATTCGCGAACATCCGCTGGTTTCGATCGAACCGAGGGTACCTTTTCCGCAATATTTCACATTGGACGAGCCACTTGCATGAACATCAAGTTCACCGGCAATATTCACCAAACAATTGCTGGCACCACTCAACGACAATCGGGCATCCCTGACCATAAACTCGCCTGTCTTAAGTGTACTGGCACCGCTTGCGTGAACCTCCAGATTCCGCCCCTTGCCCTTTAACTCAATCGTACTCGCTCCTGAAAGATCCAGATCCATATCGCCAGTTTCCAATACACCATCAACTCTACTAGATCCGGAGAGATCCATATCCAAACGGTGGTTAAATTCAAAGCCTGAAATCTCCGCCGAAGAGGCTCCGCTGAGTGAAAGCTGCCGAATATCCGGTAGAGTAATGGCAGCTTCTAAATGCGGATTGGAACAGCAAAATCCTCTTTCCAAGCCAATTTTCAATCGCTGCCCGTGTTTTTCAATAATCACGTAATCTTTCAGATTATCGTCCACCTGAACCGAAACGCTGTAATCCTTGGCGTACTTAATCGTGACTTGAAAGGAGTGCGAAATCTCGATCTGATCAAAATCTTTTATATCTCTCTCTATCGTTACTAAATTGCCACTACCGCGAATTCTACCGGCAGATAGAATAATCGGACTCATGATTAAAAGGAATAGGATTACCCAACTTAAAAATTGTAATAACTTGCTTCCCACCTTCATTTTAAACTCCCTTCCTATTATTCAACTAAATCTCATCCGGTAAGACTGAGCAGAATCCAAAAAAGTTGTCTTTGAAATTGAGCCGGAGAAAATTTCTTTTATAATCAGGATCATCTCAAATTTATTTCTGCTGCTGATCCTATAACTATTTAATTCCCAGATTTTTGCCGCTTGAACTCAATTTATTAATTATTTCCTGCAGCTTGGAGAATTGCTCAAATAGAAAAATTTAGCTAATTTATGCCCTGTTGAGATTACAATGTTCACTATCATAACGTTACTGATTTTCGGACTTACACTGCTGTACTTTGGAGCAGAGGGATTAGTCAGGGGGGCCTCATCCCTATCTTTACGATTGGGCATCCAGCCACTGACTATTGGCCTGACGGTCGTAGCCTTCGGAACGAGTATGCCGGAGTTGTTTGTCAGTCTAAAATCTTCACTCAGCCATTATGGCTCAATTTCAATTGGAAATGTAGTCGGCTCCAATATTTTCAATATTGCTGTCATTATCGGTATTGCGGCTCTGATCCGACCATTGAAAATTCAGATCCAGTTAATCCGCTGGGATACGCCGGTGATGATTGGAGTAGCACTAATTTTCGTCTTCTTTTTCCGTGACCTGTTTATCAGCCGGGGAGAAGGGGTAATTTTTACCGTAATGATTCTCCTGTACACGATCCTGAATGGTTATTTTGCTCAACAGGAGAGTCGGAAGAAGAATCTGACTGCAATGAGGGAAACGGTTGCTCATCAGACCGGCAGCATCTGGTCGGACGGGATATTAATTACTGGCGGACTTTTACTTTTAATTCTCGGCTCGAATATATTGGTAAATAATGCCGTAAAATTAGCTCGTGCATCAGGAGTTAGTGAGGCGCTTATCGGGCTGACCATTATAGCAGCCGGAACCAGTTTGCCCGAGCTGGCAACTTCTTTAATTGCCTCACTTAAAAAAGAGCCAGAAATCGCTATCGGTAATATCGTGGGATCAAATATTTTTAATCTACTCTGCATCGTTGGTTTAACTTCTCTCATCGCGCCGATAGAATGCACCGGCATATCGCCAATTGATATCTGGACCATGGTGGGATTATCCGCGTTGCTGTTCCCAATCATGATTAGCGGCATGAAAATCAGCCGCGGTGAAGGCATCCTCCTGATATTAATCTATATCGGCTATTTAGCTTGGCTCTTAGCGAATACCTTTTAATATGACTATTTCCCGTGTACTAATATTGGTTAATTATGAGTGACGAATCCGAACCATTGAAAATCCCGATTGATGGTATCCTGGATTTACATACTTTCAGACCGCAAGATGTCAAGGATCTAGTGCCTGAATATCTAAATGCTTGCCGGGAGCAAGGAATTTTGCAGGTGCGAATCATTCACGGCAAAGGAAGCGGAATCCTGAGACATGTCGTCCATTCAATTTTAGCCAAACTCCCGATCGTCCAATCCTTCGCTACTGCCGACATTTCCAGCGGCAGCTGGGGTGCTACGATCGTGTATCTCAAGCAGAATCATTAAAATCAGAAACGAAGATTTCTGATCTTGTTTGACTTACACTAATTTCTACTATCTTCAAGCATTTTGATAAAAGGTGAGCCAGGAAAGTTTGCCTTTAATTTTGTAGCGAGAAGATCACCTTTTTCAATTTGCATGGTGTTGTAATAAGCACGGGCAAGGTTATACAGCAGGTGCTCGTCGGGGCTGCCAAGTTCGAGTGCCTTTTCGAGATAGTTGATACCCGCCTGAGGATCATTCAGAACCAGCTTAAACTGCCCAAGCCATTTATAGATGAGAAAGGATTCGTTGTACTTCAACGCCTCTTCCAAAATCGCCGCTCCCAACTCATATTGTCCAGCAGCAACTAAAAGATCAATTGCCGGTTTATAAAACAAATCAAGGTACGGAACCTCATAGATCAGGGCAAGGTATTCGTCGAGGGTGCGGCGGAATTCTCCTTTTCTACCATAATAAGTAGCTAGTTCATTATGCGCCATTTCCAAGGTCAATTTCCCGGTTTTAACGATCTCAAGCGCCAGCGAATCCTCAATCGTGACCGGAGAAATCTGAAAAAGAATCCGATTAGGACCGATAGTCTGAAAGGGCCAGCCGCCCTTCAGTTGGGTAATTACCAACGCCGCATAGGTACTGTCCAACTGCGTATAGCCCCAGTGTCTCCGATAATAGGAAGTCGGTTGTATTTTATCCTCTGGCCAGTTAGTAGTAATGAACGATTCCTGACGCATGGTATTATAAAATGCATCGGCCATAAGAAAATAGCCGTCAATAGTCGGATGAAGGTGATCGCAGATCAGATTATTGCCAATAATTCCATGTGGTGAGTTTTCTTCGAAATATTTCTTCATTGGCACCACCGGAATATCAAACTCATTAGCCAGTTCGTGAATGATTTCATTGAATTCTTCGGTAGCCCGAAAGCGCAGAGCATCGAGGTCCTTCGCCAGATAGTAGGCTTTATGGGCTAGATCATAGTTGCCCTCTTGCTCCAGGGCACAAGCTTTAGCATACATACTCGAAGCAGAAGGAAATTTCTTAGTAGCCAAAGAGACAAACGGTTCCTGATCACGAGTGTTACTCACCAATTCACTGATGATAACCGGAATTTTTGCCCGCCTGGCTTTTTTGAATATTCTTAGCAGGTTATTGCGGAATTGCCGCTTTCCCCGTTCGTATATCGGACTATCTAAAGTTATCTCTTTATCCTTGACAATCCGCGCCATGATGGTTGCCATGGGATCACCGGTATAATTCACATTCCTCTTTAGACCAATTATCTGGCGGATTGAATTGATCACATCCCGCACTAGACAAAAGACTTTAAAACGCTGCAGATACAAATAGGTCAGGGTAATCCCATATATCTGTCCCAGAGATTCGACCGATCCAACACCCAAGGCACCATAGAACTCATTATGACCGGCATAAATCAGAATGGCATCCGGCTTCTGAGCGACGATCTCATCCATAAAATCCAGCAGGCTGTAGCTGTTGATGGCGGTCATCGCAGTGTTGACAACTTCAATTCGCCGCTCCGGGAAAGTGTCTGCCAGGCGACGGTTCAGAATCCGCGGGAAAGTGATATTATTGCCATAGGGGAAACCGGCTGTAGTTGATCCGCCCAGGACAAAAATTCGATAGCCATTTTGCGGTTTAACTTTCAAAAAGAGGTCTTTGCGGGGAGACGGATTGAAAGATCCGCCGGGAAAGTAACGTCTGCCGATGTTGAGGTTAATTCCAAAATATTGCGAATTCTCATTAGGCGTAGAAACAAATAGCTTTATATTTCCGCCATAGTTAAACAGTCGCAGGCAAAGTTCCAAACCTACCAAAAACAGCAGTGGAATTGCGATTGTCATCATGATAAAAAGTCTTTTTCGGGCAGGAGTCAGATTCACAGGAGCAGATTGTTTCTTTCGTGGAATTTTCTTGCGATTCATGCTGATAATAAATTGTTGGTTGGAATAACTTGCGCAAATAATATACAGTGAGATTAATCCAGACGCAAGAGAGTGAAAGTAATGAGAGACTTCCATTTTGGCCATTTTCGCAAAGAGAATTCTCCGGAATGGTTCCGCTATAGCCTAATCCGACAGGACGAAATCGGAATGATGTCAATGAGATTAAGGTATAAGATTTATTTCAAAGAAGTAACTTTTACTACCAGGTCATTTCGAGCCCCGATTTAATCGGGGAGAGAAATCGGTTTAGACTTGGGAGAATTAGCCAAACCCGATTCCTCTCCATCCCG
>CAZJIU010000109.1:0-5177 GCA_964546145.1 uncultured bacterium | reverse complement strand
GTATTCATTTCCAAGCATAATATACATTTCTTTGAAATTAACTAACAATGAAACTGCCTGCCATTTTCATCTTGAATAAATTTATGTATATTTTCGCTTACATTTCAAAAGGAGCAAACTTGAAGCCGTATAAAGTCATCATCGCCAGCTGTCCTGACTACAATCCCGACACAGTAGCGGAAATTCTCCTCAAAGCACTGCCTCAACTGAACCTGACAAAACCGATTACCGGTAATATCGTGATTAAGCCTAACCTGGTAATGGCGCACCCGAAAGTTGCCACTGACTCCTTTACTAACAGCGCAGTGATTGAAGGGATCTTGCGAACTATTCTGCAAGTCGGGAAGGAAATAAGAAAGATCTCGATCGTCGAGAAATCCGGTCTGGGTATTACCACTGCAACTGCCTTTCGTCACGCCGGCTACCGCCGGATCGCCCGCAAATACCAGATCCGGCTCGTGGCAATGGAGGAAAGCCGCCAGATGCGCATCGGTCTGGATAACGGCCAACTCCATAAAAGTATCCGCATTGCGAGGGATTTGGCCAGCCGGGATTTTCTGGTTTTTGCACCGAAGTTAAAAACCAATGTCCTGTCTCAGGCTTATTCCGGTGCACTCAAACTGAACATTGGCTCGATTGACAGCAAGGAGCGGATGTATCATCACAACATTGACCTGCCGAAGAAAATAGTTGATCTCCTCGAAGTCATCAATCCCGATTTGATTGTCACCGACGGCATCCGTTTCTCCTACGGAGGCAATCAGATGACCCAGCATGGAATGAATCTCGGCGTACTGGTCATCTCGACTAATGCTGTTGCTCATGATATGGTTTGCGCCAGGATGCTGAATCTCGACCCGGAAAAGATTGACCACATTCGGGAAGCCGTCGAGCGTGGTTATGGTCCCCGGATATTTGACGATATTGAAATCGTCGGGAAAGAAATTTTTGAAAACGTTCAGGCAAAGGTCACCAACCTCGATTTTGGTTTTTATCCGGTAGATCAATTCAAATGCAATTTTACAATCCACGCCGGAACGCCCTATTGCACCGGCGGCTGCCAGGGCATCTTCCTCGACTGGCTACACATGATAAAAGACCGCAAACCTAAAACCCTCAAGCGCTTTCCCAAATTGACTGCCATTATTGGCAAAGTCACCCGAAAAATCGAAGATCAAACTGTTCTGTTAATTGGCGATTGCGCTCAGGCATCACCGCATATTCAGGCTCAGCGAATTGTCCGCATCAAAGGTTGCCCGCCCACCCATAAACGTCTTGTCTGGGATATGATGGTCAAGCTGTGGATTTTAGCGCCGCTGGTACGTCCGTCGCTAATCTGGGATGGATTCGGACTTTATCCCTTGAAAAAAATTAAAGGCTGGCTGGTCAATCTGAGATTCAAACCGCTCCAGAGTACTTGATGCCCGAATTACCCGAGGTCCAGACCGTAGTTAATGATCTGATTGCCGCCCGGCTGATTGGCAAAACAATTGTCAGTGCAGAAGTTTATTGGAATAAAACAACTACGCCGCTAAAGCCCGGGGAATTCAGGACTAAAATTGCCAACCAGACAATTTCTCATATCTGGCGTAGGGGTAAATATATCGTCCTTGACTTTCAAAGCGATCTGCACCTGCTGATTCATTTGCGCATGAGCGGTCAGCTCCAGCTGGTTCCTCATACTCACGAACGCAGTAAACACGAGCATGTTGTGCTGCAACTCAACGACGGCAGGGACCTGCGCTTTCACGATACCCGCAAGTTCGGGCGGATGATTCTCACTCAAAATCCCAATAAAATGCTCAACAAACTCGGACCTGAACCACTTGATCAGGATTTTACCTGCAATCAATTTAGGACCATGTTAAAATCCAGGAACCGACGCTTGAAACCGCTGCTGCTCGACCAGACATTCATTGCCGGATTAGGTAACATTTATGTTGATGAAGCATTATGGGAAGCAAAATTACATCCGCTGAAGATTGCAGCAACAGTATCCCAGCGTAAGGCTATTGATTTATATTACGCCATTCGTAAAGTCTTGGAGCGCAGCATCGCCAACCGGGGCACTTCCTTAGGCAGCGGGAAATCCAATTTTGCCTCAGCCGGACAACGGCGCGGCAGTAATGTTGTCAATCTGCAAGTATTTCATCGCACCGAGCAAGCCTGTCCCCGCTGTCAGACAAAAATCAAACGCATTCTCGTTGGGCAACGCAGTACCCATATCTGCCCAAAATGCCAGAAGCTCTAATTAAAAATATGCATCCACTCAAAAAGGGTCGAGTCAGAATTCCTTACGCCGAAAAAGACGGGCGACTAGTGCATGTCTCAACAGTGGAACGAGGGCTCAAGTGCGGAGCCGTTTGCCCGGTTTGTAAAACTGTGGTAGTTGCTCGCAAAGGAAAGAAAATCCGGCATCACTTCAGCCATTATCCGGGTGCCAATTGCAATGCCGAAACTGCTCTACACCTGATTGCCCGGCGTCTGATTCAATCGCGACTCGAGAATGCTTTGGCTGTTGGTCAGTCTATGACTATTACCTGGAAATGTGTTGCCTGCCGGGATAAGCATAATTATAATCTGCTGAGTAATGTTGACTCTATTGCAATCGAAAAAGTAATCGGCCGTTGCCGCCCCGATATTGCATTATTAGATAAAACCAACAAGCCTGTTGCCTTTTTGGAAATCGTAGTTAGCCATCGTCCAGAGAGGCGGGTTATACAATACTGTAATCAGCACTCGATTCCATTGCTGATCTTTCGGACAAAGAATGCCGAATCATTGGAATCATTGCAGCTCTATCAAAACCTTAGCCCAACAACTGTCTTATTCTGTCTGAGGAATCGCTGTAAGAGATGTGGTGCGCCGCTCTTTGCCAAACGATTATACATCATAGAGAGTAACTGCTGGCGCTGCGGAGCACCAATGAAACTGGCACTCATGGAGATCAATGGAAAAATCTACGGCGCTAATTATTTGTCTGAAAATGATCGGCAGATTGTACGGTCACGAGGTGTAATCCTGCGAGATCAATTTAATCATCACCGCAATATGCCAGAAATAGCTAATGCCTGCCCCAATTGCGGAATCATTACCAGCAACCGCTATGTCGCTTTTCAAAAAAAGGCAATAAATAAATTACCCGGCATCAACCGCGGATTCACCTGCCTTAATTGTCTTCATTCTACAGAATAAAAAGATAGACTAATTAAATAGGTAACCGGCAACAATGCCGGTTTGGATAAATATTTTAATTAAAAAAGCTGTTTTTCAATTAAAATTTTTTTAATAACATACGACGAGGACTATAAAGATGGGAAATGAAGAAAAAACCAAAATTTTAGTTGTGGACGATGAGGAGAATATATTGGCCACAATCAGTGAAATCATCGAATCTTACCAATCGTATCAAGTAGTCGGCGAAGCCCGGGACGGTATCCAGGCAATCGAACTGACAAAATCCTTAAAACCGGACGTTGTCCTAATGGATATCGTCATGCCCGTCATGAACGGTATCGTCGCCGCCGAGCAAATTCAACGGGAGTGTCCGACACCGATAGTCATCCTTACCGGCAAAGGTGATACGCAGCTTATTAAAGATGCCCGCAATGCAGGAGTCGTTGCTTATCTTCGAAAACCACTAAACACAGAGCAACTTCCCGGGGTTTTATCAATGGCTATTGCCCGCTTTGCTGACATTCAGGAATCGCGCCAGCTAAACAACGATCTCCAGAAAGAAATCGAAGAACGTAAGCGGATCGAGCAGGAGAATCTACAGTTGATCGAAAATCTTAACAATGCGCTGCAAAAAATTACCAAACTGCACGGCTTACTGCCAATCTGCGCCCGCTGCAAAAAGGTCAAAGACGATCAGGGTTACTGGAAAGAGGTTGAAAAGTATCTGGAGGAGAATAGCGCCGTCGAGTTTTCTCACGGTCTCTGCCCGAATTGCACCAAAGAACTCTACCCCGACGTTTACGACAAAATCAAAGAAGATCTGAACAAATCCAAATAATTTACCGCTCGCTAACAAGATAACTGAATTGTTAGAATGAGACAAACCGGGAAAAATTAGCATCCCGGAAATCGAAGCCAAACGGATTAATCTTTTTTCTCTGTGGTTGCAGCCTTGGTATGCTTGTCAATCTCCTCCTGATTAACAGCCTCCTTCAGTTTGCGAGCCCGCTTGAAAAATTTGTAAATCCCGGTGCTGCCGCCGGCAATAAATAAACCCGTCAAAATCATCGTTGGCAGGCTGGGTTCAGCCTTCTGGTAAATCCGGGCAATCATATCCAACTTCAGCTGCATGACGACCCAGATTGACACCGCCACCGAAATCCAGGGCTTCAAATCCAAAAAATCACTGCCCATCTGCTGGTTAATGGATTCCTCAAATTTCTTCCACAATTTGGAGTCGAAAATCTGGTACAACGCCCGCTCGATAATCAAAGCTAAAAAGGCAAAAACCACCAGGGTACTGAGCAGCGCTTCCCAGGCAATTGCATTACTTTCTGCCATTGGTTGACCTCCTTACAATCAAATTATCGAAATAAATTTTACTACTAAAATTTATTTGAAATATTTTTATTGAACATAAAAAGTATTAGATAAAAGTGAATCAGATAACGCAATTGTTCTTTCATGACTATATGGGATATTAAATCGGTAAGTTCCGATATACTTAGGATATCTAAATAAACCAACTAAAGTATCTATTAAAACATCTCCAGGTAAAAAACCTTTAATGTGTGGCTCAAGCATTATAAATACACCATGCTCCCACTTATCATTAACTTTTTTATCCATACCAAACGAAGGAAATGTATCCATTTCGTAAAGGAAATACACCGTTGAATCAGTATTATTTTCAATTTTACAGTTAACCGTATCACCTATATTATAGAAGAATTTATCTGTCCTCGCGGATAAACAACCAGTGGATACTACCTTTATTTCAAGCAGTGATACATCGTTATTTCCAGCAATATCTGTTATTTTACATAAAATCACATAAAGCCCTTCAAATATCGGGGCTTTCCATATAGCTGTTGCTCCGGAACTCGTTAAACTTCCCGCATCAACATCCCAGTTGAAGATATGACTGCTGTCGGTCTGATCTAATGAGACCCAAGCAACTCCCCAAGTATAAGACAAAGAATCATCATTAGGATCGGATG
>CAZJIU010000108.1:0-5262 GCA_964546145.1 uncultured bacterium | reverse complement strand
CGCAGCTTGATTAGCCGCACCGGACCCATGTTGCGTTCGATAACGACGTAATAGTACTGCAACAGGTTTTCGACACTCAGATTCAGTTGCAGTGCGGGCTTAATTATCAAATTGCAAAAACCACCAACGAGATGAATCGGCACGCGCTGATCGGCGCCGGTTGCTGGATTTTCATCGTAGAGTTGAACTCGCTCCATCTTGCTTAAATAGCGATAATCTACCCCGCAGGAGAGCAATTTAGCTAAATTGAACTGCTGCGAAATTACCAGTGAATGATTATGTCGGTAAGCCAGTGGTAGGTCGGCGCGCAAGTCGCGGGGATCGAGATAAGTATAACTAATCGTGCCAGTGGCTGGGATAAACTGCCATGACCAATCAGCCGTGACTTCAAATCCGCTGATGCGGGCTTCGGTGATATTGCGAAACTGAATCTTTTTATCACTTTGATCTAACAGCGGCTCTATCAGATGTTGGTAGTGACTGCTGAAAACTGCCAGATCAAAATCAAACCAGGTTGTCTGCCAGTAAGCTCCGATTTCCGCTGCAATACTGGTTTCGGGTTGGAGATCGGGATTGGGCTTGACGTAAAAAATATATTGCTGCGATTCGATAAACAGCTCTGCAATTGCCGGAGCACGGAAACCCCGACCGGCTGAAGCTCGCAAAGTCAACCCGGGCAAGGCACTCAAAGTAACACCCAGCTTGGGATTCAGCTGGGATTCCATTGTGAAATTATCAATTTTATGCAAATCACCTCGCACTCCGCCGGTCAGTTTCAGTTTAGTACCACAATTCAGCTCATCCTGGAAATAAACAGCCGCATCCCAGCCGTGATGATTGCCCCAGATATCAGCTGTCACCTGATGCAGCTTGAGATCAATTCCGGTAGTCAGGTAATGAGTCCGATTAGGGCGCAGATCAATCTGCAACTCCGATTGTGCGGTCCGGGCACGCGAAGAAGTGGTATTATTATATAACTCATTATCAAAACCAGTCTGAAATAGGTGGAAGCGCAATAGTTGGGATTGGCGCGGCGAGACGATTCGGGAATAAGCAGTTGACCATTGTAATTTGCTGGTCTTAATCGCATCATTTTGGGTACCAGCAGGCGTATGGAAAGGCTGAAATGGACTTTTCCATTGGGTAAAAGAGCCGTGACGATCGAAAATGTAGTAGAGGCGGGACAGCAGCTGACGATTCTGACTGGATGAATATTCCACCCGGCTTTCGAGGATCGTGCGGTGATACCAGCCATTCTGATAATAACCCCGGGAATTGTTCTGTGCCAGACCAGCTGCCAGTTTTAATTTACCGAAACTGCGACTATGAGTCAGCCGATATTCTCCTAAAGTCATCGGTTGGCTAGTCCAAACCTGCATTTCATCGGAAGGTTTGGAATAAATTCCCTCACTAAGCGAGGCTTTGGTATGGGTTCCACTGGGAATTCGTTTAGTAATAATATTTACCACACCGCCCAGCGCGCTAGAACCGTACAATGCCGAACCGGGACCTTTCAGGATTTCAACCCGCTCAATATCCTGAGCCGGAATTGCTTCCCAGTAAATTGTTCCATTATCAAAGGAAATAGCCGGAAAACCGTCAACCAAAACACTCACTCGAGTTCCTGCACCGCGGGCATAACCACTGCTGCCGCGAATATTAATCTGACCGTCAATAATCTGCACTCCTGATTCATAAGGCAGAACATCTTCCATCGTCGTCGGATTGCGCAAACTGATCTGTTCCGCACTAATTGTTGCAATTGTCACCGGCGAATCGGCTTTGCGCACTGCCCGACGAGCACCGGTGACCACGATTTCCGGTGATTTCAAAACTTTGGTAGGCAGGACAATCCGCACCTCAACCCGCTCGCCACTTTGAACTGTAACTGATTGACGAACGGATTGATAACCGATATTGAGCACTTCGAGTATATAATCACCGGGAGGTACATTTTCAATGGTAAATCCGCCATCCAGATCAGCTGCAGCACCGAGCAAGGTACCTACCAGAATAATGTTAGCACCCGGCAGCGGTTGATAGCTCTCTTCGGCGACAACAACACCGCTGATTCGACCATTATCCGCTAACAGAGAAATTGATATACTTATCACAAGGATAAAAATTACCCAAATTCGGTTAGTTAGCCTCATGACCAATCCTGCCTAACCTCAAAAGGGTAAGTAATATTCGTAATTGACATTGATATCGATACCGTCAGTCAACTGGTCTTCCAATACCTTGATTTTTCCTACACCCAAAGAGGAACTTACCGATTCGTAAACGCCAATTATTGTAAAATATTCCGGATGAGACACCAGTGAATCGAGCGGCATAAAGGCAATCTCGGCTAATGTTATCTCTTTTATGCCGACCACTCCACCGATATAGTAGCCAGGTCTTAATTGAATCGAATAACCGGATTCCTGATGGCTGATTTCCAGAGGATCGCTATAAGCAACAATGTGGGTAAAAATGGAATCTACGGACTTATAAACGATAGATTGGTATTCGGCAATGACTACGAAAGCGCCATTAAGAGTGTCCGGCCAGAGCACGGCATTAGCGGTTGAGTCATAAGGAAAATAAACCGTGCCCTGAATTCCTTCAACCGGCTCCAGTCCGTACTCACAGCTGATTCCGGCAAGCAGCAGACCGAATATTAAAGCAGCGGTCAAGAAGTGAGTAATTTTTTGCATGCTTGATTCACTACCCTCCTCATAATACCCGCAGTAAAGTTACGAGAAGTTGGGGTTTTGCGCTAATATTTTTCTTTTTATGAGAAACAAACAAGAGTGTCTTGATTACTTTTTTCCTTGTCGAAAAAAGTAATCAAAAAAGACACCGACTTACTTCTAAAAATTTCTATCTTTACATCTAAAAGTTTCTCTTAATAGCACTGTCTTTTCGATTAGAGTCCCGCTGTCTTTCTGAGGCTGTATCGTTAACACTATCTTGATATTGAGTATATTTCGAAAATACAAACAAGATTGTTTGTATTACTTAACTGTTTCTATTTACTTTTTTTAATCGCTAAAAAAGTAACAAAAAAGCTCCGGCTGGATAAAAATTACCTGAAATCAAAATCCCTCTGCTGAAAAATTTTACAACTCGCAAAATATGTGCAATTATAAGAAGCTATCTACACTTAGTATTTTTTAGAAAACTGTAAGATAGTTTGTTTTTTCATCGCTCAGACAGGAAAATTTTTCTTGACGCTGCAGGATTTCAATTTCCTGGCGGTAATTTTTATCAGGCCGAAAATAATTATCGTAATCGAATAGTATTCAAAAATCAAGTCTACTCCAGACTGGAGTCTGGTGCTACCTTAAATTTGCCTATTAAAAATAAATGATGGAGGTTTGTACTTTTTACATCAGGCTGAAGGCTGGTGCCAATCCGAAATTATTGGGTATATTTCGAAAATACAAACAAGATTGTTTGTATTACTTAACTGGTTTCTATTTACTTTTTTCAGTCGCTAAAAAAGTAGCAAAAAAGCTCCGGCTGGATAAAAATTACCTGAAATCAAAATCCCTCTGCCCCGCCTGCTCCCAGAGGGCGGGCAGGTGAAAAATTTCTATAAACGGCGCCGTCTGTTAAATTGAATTGCCGCTGTTTTTCTGAGGCCGAAATATAATTGTTGCTTTGATAACAAGCTTATACTGAACTCTGGTGCTAACCTAAATTATCTGGTGATAATTACGTACATTTTGCTTTCTATAATTGATACTCTCTTACTTTTTTCCTTGTCGAAAAAAGTAACCAAAAAAGACACCGACTAAAAAATCTCCGGGAAATCCCTCCGTTCCACAGATGAAATTAAAGGCGCAACAATTTTGTTTTAACCAGTAATATTTATAAAATAAAAAAACAAGCAAATGTGTTCATGTTGTGCAACAATTAGCGCTGAAAATTTCATTTTACTGCTTCACTGCGGGATTTCTTATTACGGAGATTTTTTAAGGTCGGAATAACGACATGTTTTGGACAATGTCTGGTACTAATCCTGAATTATTGGGTATATTTTAGAGATACAAACAAGAGTGTTTGTATTACTTGAGTAAAATGGCGACAATTCTTGCGGCGGCATGTCCATCCCAGAATTCGGGGATTTTGCCTCGTTTAATCTGACCATCGAGGATTGCCATGGTACATTCGTAAATTTTCTGGGGATCGGAGCCGACCAGTTCATTGGTTCCTTCCAGAATAGTAATTGGTCGCTCGGTATTTTCGCGCAAAGTCAGGCAGGGTACGCCGAGCACGGTAGTTTCTTCCTGAATTCCGCCGGAGTCGGTCAGAACCAGTTTTGCATCTTTTTGCAATTTCATAAAATCGTGATAGCCCAGCGGTTCGGTGATCTTCAAATTTGGCAAATTCAGATAGTGACCCATGCCAAATTCCTGCAGCATCTTACGGGTTCGCGGGTGCATTGGAAAGATTATCGGAATCGTTTCCTGAATTCGTGCCAGAGTATCAAATAATCCTCGGAATATCTCGTCCTGATCCACATTGGAAGGGCGGTGCAAAGTAATCAGAATATATTCACCTTTTACCACTCCCAACTGAGTATGAATTTGGCGTTTATCAAATTGGGGCAAATAGTAATAAAGCGAATCAATCATCGGATTGCCAACGAAATGGATTTTTTCTTGAGCAATGCCCTCCTGCAGCAGGTTTTCATCGGCATCGCGACAGGTAGTGAAAAGGTAATCGGATATTGCATCGGTCACAATGCGGTTGATCTCCTCGGGCATACTCCAATCACGGCTGCGTAAACCACCTTCAATATGCCCAACCTTGATATGCAGCTTGACCGCAACCAGCGAACAGGCAACAGTCGAATTAACATCACCGGCAACGAGTACCAGATCCGGTCTATCCTTGAGGATAACTTTTTCATAGGCAATCATGATTTTGCCCGTCTGCTCACCATGGCGTCCCGAGCCAACTCCCAGATAAACATCCGGCTCTGGTAATTCCAGTTCGCGGAAGAAAATATCCTTCATTTTTTCATCGTAATGCTGACCGGTGTGCACCAGGCGGCAGTGGAATTCAGCGGGATATTTTCGCAGCTCGCGAAAAACCGGTGCGGCTTTCATATAATTGGGACGAGCGCCAACGATCAGGTCAATTTTCATGCAGACTCCTCATAACTACCAAGACGCCAAAATTGTAATCAATTTTATCATAAGCGGGCAGAATATACGAATATTTTTATGAAATGGAAATCGAGAATCAGTGATATATCGAAAGTCCGAA
>CAZJIU010000107.1:0-5655 GCA_964546145.1 uncultured bacterium | reverse complement strand
CTGTTGATATTAGTAATTGTTGGGTAAGCTGCTCGAAACAGGGTATTATTCCCGGCAATGACCAGATAGTTACCAGCCGCCAGATCGCCAGTCAATAGGCAATGAGTGTGAGAATCATTATCATCGAGAATATACCATCCCTCGAGATTGATTGTGGAAGATGAACGGTTAAATAGCTCCACGAATTCTACATCGGTTCCGGGGCTATTGTACATGATTTCGTTGATAATAATTTCGTCAGCCGACCATAGGATGTTTATGGTAAGCAGGACGACCAGAGTGATTTTCAATGTCAGTGGCATAAAGATTCCTTTAATTTTACTTGATTTTAGCTAACCGCGATATTGGATTTCTTGTAGGTGTTATAAAGGTAAGAAGGCTGTCAATTCCATAGCAATATTTTGAGAATGGGCGCTGAACGAGGTGAAATTGATGGATCATCCTGATTACCCATTCCGGGAGCAGTGTTTCCACTTTGATTTCCATCAGCACGGGTGATTCGAAATCACGAGTTGTTATCGGATCGTCAAAATAGCGCATATCTTGTTCATTATAATCCAGGTCAATTGATCCATCAGTTGGGCGATAGCAAAGTTTACGATCTAAGGTGACCCGCCCGTATTCTTCCATAATGGATACATAGGGTTCACGAAAATAACGGACGTGGATAACTGATTGGGCGTTATACCAAAAGATCAAATCTTCGAACCGATCCAGTCGTTTTTTTATCTTTGTCTCTTTTGGTTTGATATCAGCGAATTTGAATAAATTAGGCCAGTTGCTTACGGGCAATTTATAACGCAGCTTCCAGATAATATTAGAGTGACGATATTTAATTTCAGGCCAGACGTAATCGGCTATTTTCATTCCATAATAGCGGGCTCGGGGTTTGTAGCGAGTCAATTTGCGGAATTTGGTATCATGGTAAAATTTCAGATTGGGTGTATCAAAATACAGATTATTAACGACATATCCGGTTTCACCAGCAGGTACGTAGGGATCGAGCTCGCACATGTTTTTAAGGTAATCGCGAATTTCGGCTGCCATCGTTTCGGTGATGGTATATTTTAATTCATAACGCCTTATTCGGTTGAGATGGTCCATATTACAGTTGTCTTTTATTGATTGAAAACAGTGTAGTCTTCAAGTCCCATAGCGTTGCAAAGATCTATTAATGCTACTGTTAGCTCATAGCGTTTCTTAGCGAGCATTTCGCGGGAATCAATGACGATTCGTTCAATTTCAAGAACTTCATCCGGCATGATTGTCTGATGCAGATGAGCCTGTTCGATAACTTGCTGAGCTTCGTCAATGATATTGGTTGCTTGTTGGTTAAAGGTATTCCAGTCTGCCAGTTTATCTTGATAAATTGCGTAAGCCGAACTAACCTCTTCACCGATGGTTTCGCGAATCGCTTCAGATTCATTTTCTTTCTTTTTAACCGCCAGATCAGCGGCTTTGATGTTGCCCCGGTTCCAGTTGAAAATAGGTAAGTCAATACCTAATCTTAATTCACTCCAATCGCTATGATTTATCCGACTATCAACATGATAATCCCATTCAATGAAGCTGAACCAGGGAATAGCCTTCATTCGTTCTAAGCGGTTGCGGTAGTTTGCCAGTTCGATGCGTTGATCAACAAGACTGATTTCGGGGCGGTTTTTATAGGCAATCTCAATCAGTTGGTCGAGATCAAGTTTAACCTCCGGCAGCTCGGCAGCCATCACGGGCGCTCTAACATCCATGTCGGTTCGTTTGGCCAATTTGCGCCTTGCCTGGAGCTGGTTTTGAATTGCCCGGGCGTTATCGCTAATTGCCTCGGCATAGGTCATTTTAGCTTTGGTAGAATAAATTACAGAGCGGCGACCAATCTGGAACATATCTTCCACAATTTTGATTCGTTCCTCTTCTATAGCTACATTTTTTATCGCCAGTTCGGCCAGCTGATCATACATAATAACCTCAGCGCAATTCTTGCGGATTCGCGCAATCAACTCCTGGTGATAACGAATTTCCTCGACCTTTTTTTTCCAGTAGTCTACATTTGCCGCCTGTTTTTCTTCAGCCGATTCACCAAGAGTTGGAAAGCGCAAACGTACTCCTGCCCGCAGTTCGTCAAACTCTTCGGTAAAATAACGTGAAGAGATATCGGCAATGCGGAGTTCAGGATTAGGCCATTTTCCGCTTGATTGCCGTTCGTAATCGGCAATAGTCGCATTGGTGTTGAGATTATTCATTTTGCGGCTATTCTGAAGAGCCTGCTCAATTAATTCCTGTTCAGTAACAGGTGGCAGATTAAGATCAACATTTATACTATCACTCTGGCTGAGCATTTTACCAGTTTCCAAAGACTGCTGGGAAAACAACATAATCGGCACTGAAATCAGGATTAAAATTGTCCCCAGCTTACCCATCAATTCTCCACCTCAGCATAGCAGTAGTAAGGTATTTCATTATCGTTATCAAATACGATTAAAAATCGCTGTGCACTCAGTTGACATAAGCCCTCGGGTTTTAAACCGGGGAAGCTAAATATGCGTTGGGCTTTTAGGCGGCCATCAGTAAAATGGTCAAGGCGATGGAAGCCGCCGAACTGCTGATCTTTGCCAGCATTCGGAATCGTGGATAATAGCCACATAATTCCGCTTTGATCGATAGTTAAATCTGATATTCCTGTCTGGATTCTCGAATTTTCACTTAGGTTAACTACACCGTATAATTGTAACTGCTCTGGTTGTAGCTCTTGATTCTGGAAAACATTATCTAATTCAGTTAACTGCCAGATAATTGCTCCTTTATCGGTGGTTGGTTGTTTTAGACCCAGGTAAAGAATCTGGTCAAACCAGGCGATTCCCTCGATGTTCAGGACCGGGCGACCGTCGGATTCGAATCGTTCTAAGCCGAGAGAGTGCAGTTGCGCCGGTGAATAGGATCGGAGTAGCAGCGACAGGAAGTTAATTTTCTCTTGAACTTCAAATTGAGATCCATTCCGAGTAATTTTTAAAAGATATTCCCGATTTGTCGGACGGTTACCTTTCTTGCTGATGTTTTGTGAGGCAATGGCATAATAAATTCCATCTTTAGCTACAGTAATAGCTTCGAGATCATTCACAGATTCTATTCCGGTTAGCACAACCGGCTCAGGTTCGATTTGACCTGACTCATTCATTAAAAAGAGATAAGGTGCATGATCATTGGATTTATCTTGAATTCCCGTGTCATCGCTGACAATTAAAAACTTTTTAATATCAGGCAGCCAGATAATCCCTGATGGTTCGAATCGGCTCTTGTTTAGCAGAGATTGGGGAACTGACATTTTTTTCAGTGGAGGGTGATCCCCGGAATCGAGACTTGTTTTTAAGGGCGAATTACCATAAGCGTTAGTGGAAGACGAGTTTCGATGTTTAAAATTATTCCTGCCATTTATACGGACATAAACCATTTCGCCAGGTACTAAATTATGATTCTGATTGAGTTCAACGTGAACCTTTCGAGCCCAAAAGATTTGGCCGCGAAAGGATAGCCTTAGGTCTGCCTGACTAAAACCGGGATGGACAAAGGTTACGACGGCAGAGGAGTTGTAACGTTTGTTGCGGGTGGAATAGATTTTAACCGGCATACCGGGTTCGACTTTGAGCCGGTCTTTTTCGGGGATGTATACTACGAGATAGCTGGGCTTACTTTCCTCAACAGTGATAAAGGGAATAAATTCTTCTACAACATCTCCGGTGCTGGCGAGTAATTCGGTAACGTAACCATCACAGGGAGCAACGATAGTCCGTAGATGGATGCGATATTCAGTTGCGTCAATTTCGCGGCGTAGGTCCTCGGCCCGCTCCAGGCGCTCGAGGAGCATGGATTTTGAAATACTATCAATATTTGCACTTTCGAGAAATTGACGGGATTGACGAGCTGCAGCAATCCTTTGATTCTGATTTTTCAGGACTTTGCTCTGTTCGCGCAGGTAGCTCTCCAAAGCGTCACGCTGGATAATTAACCCGACTAAATCCCGATTGTAACCCAGTCCAGCGCTGCCCGCATCTTGCAAGCGCTTAATCTGGTTGTTAAGACTGGCTAATTCCGCACTTTTAGATTCGATCATAGATAACCGATCCATGAGTGCCAGGGCGTCATTATCAAGTTCCAACTTCCAGCGTTCGATTTGCAGCGAGTATTTACTCCTTTGAGCCCGGGTCAGGCTCTGAATCTGATCGAATTCCCGGCGCAAATTGCTTAAATGGGTTTTTAAATCGGAGAGATCGAGGACTGCAATGACCTGATCTTTCTGGACTTGACTCCCGATAGTTACAAAAATGCTTTTGATCCGGCCGGATTCCTGAGCGCCAAGAGGATGGGCTTTACGCTCTACAATGCCAATATAATTTTTATCAATATGCCAGTTGTAATAGAGATAGAGAACGGTGCCAAGAGCTATAAGCCAGAGGATGGTGTACCAGTTGAAAGAGCGTGATTTTCTGAGGTTGTTCATCGTACTTAGACCTCGACCGTTGCTTCCTGATTGGTGTAGCTGAGACCGCGAATTCCCGGGACTTTCTCGAGTTCGGCTAATAGGGCTTGATTGTCAACGGCACTGGCAAGCTTGACCTGATAAGCATAGTCAACAGCCTGACCCTGGGCGACATCCCGCATTGTAACCAGGATGAAACGTTTAGTCAGGTTGCGCAGAATGATGTTCACTTGTTCCTGTATACCAGAGCCCGGAGGAATCTGGAACCGCAGTAGTCCGTCATGTTTACGGCGGGATCCAAAAGGAGAAATATAAAGCGCTAAGACGATCAGGCAAAAGACTATGGCACCGATTGTTGCCGTGGCGTAACTCTGTACTCCGCAGGCCACACCAACACCCAGTGAGGCAAACACAAATATCAGGTCGCGGGGATCACGAAGATTAGTTCGAAAGCGGATGATTGCCAGCGAACCGACGATCCCGATGCCCCGGGCGATATTATCACCAATCGCAATCATCAATAAGCAGGACACAATACTGCCTAAAATCATGCTCTGGACTAATCCTCGCGAATAGGATAATCCCTGAAAGGTTTTTTCATAAATCAAGGCGATTATCGTGGTCAGGATAAATGCTAAAAGGAATGACAAAAGCGCAACTTGCCACTCAATCTGTTCAAAGCCATAGCTTAGTAAAGTCTGCATTTCATTCTTCCTAAAAATAACCCTCCCATTTTAGGTCTTCTGGAGGATTTAGACAAGGATTTATTGCTGTTTGTTCCTCCAAATTCTAAAGCAACAAGGAAGCATATTGTCTTTTATGTTAATACTGATTTTGAGAGAAGAACGGCGATCGAGAGGCTGTTGGTATGCCTTCAAGGCTAATTATGATAATGTGATTTGGGTCAAAAAGAAGGTAATTTTACTTACTCAATATGAGCTATTTGGATTTCGATGTGGATCGAAAGTACTTTTTCTTTTTGAAAATTGATTTATAACAATTAAAATAACTCACAACAATAGATGTTTGAATTGCAGAATTGTTTTTAATACCATTAGATAGTTTTTCAAGTAACCGATCCGGTAAATGTTCCTCGATTTTCCGTCGGATACATCACTTGCCCAAGCAACGAGATTTGTTGGAACAAATAGAATCCGAAGTATAAAAATAAAGTTGTCGGATAAGAT
>CAZJIU010000106.1:0-5821 GCA_964546145.1 uncultured bacterium | reverse complement strand
CAGACGGCTGATGGTTTTGCCCGGACCGGAAAGATGATATTGCTCAAATGAGGAGGTGGTAACATGACTATTTTGGAACAAGTTCGAACTACTGGTTTGTTAATGGATGGGGCAATGGGCTCCCGCTTAATCCAAAAAGGGATGAAAAGTGATGTCGTTCCGGAGATAATGAATCTTGAAAAACCGGATATAGTGCTGGAAGTGCACCAGGAATATCTAGCTGCCGGAGCGGATGTCATTACGACAAATACTTTTGGCGGGACCAGATTAAAGCTCAAGAAAGCCGGCATAGCACATTTAGCTGCTAAAGTCAATCAAGCGGCTTGCAAAATTGCCCGGCAGGCTGCCGGGGAAATCCATTATGTGGCGGGTAATCTTGGTCCTTTGGGTGAAATGCTGGAACCTTTCGGAACACTTACTCAAAATGAGGCTTTCGAAAACTTTCAAGAACAGGCTCGCTTGCTGGCGGAATCCGGGGTGGATTGTTTTATTATTGAGACTATGTTCGATGTTCGCGAATGTCAGGCAGCGATTCAGGGAGTCAGAGCTGTTTCCGATCTGCCGATATTTGCGACGATGACCTTTGAGAAAAATCCTAACGGATTTTGCACCATAATGGGTAATTTTGTGCCTGAAAGCATGCAAATGTTAACCCAAGCTGGCGCCGACGCCGTAGGTGCTAACTGTTCGATTGGTAGTGACTCGATGGTTGAATTGGCAAAAATAATTCGTGAAAGCATCGGTCTGCCGGTTATCATTCAACCTAATGCCGGTATTCCCGAGATTCGGGATGGTGGTCTGGTTTATCCCGAAAGCTCGACCGAATTTGCCGGAAATCTAAAAGCTATCCGGGAACTTGGCGTGGAAATTATCGGTGGCTGTTGTGGAACGACACCTGAATATATCCAGGCAATCCGGCAATTAATTAGCTAACCCGGGCAATTTGCTTTTCTATTGGAGATTTAAGAGCGTTTGAGTGACAGTGCTCCATTGCACAATCCTAAATCCTATTCGGTGACCTGGAATAGCCTTGAGGGAGTCCGGAAATATGCCGCGACCCGCTATCGGCATCTGGATCAGCGGTTAATCTCAGTTCGGGAGATTCGACTTGTCAGGCGCATTTTAAATGAGATTAGCACATCCCGTGCAACGTTGCTGGATATTCCGGCAGGATACGGTCGGTTTACTAGAACCTTTCTTGAGAAAGACCTTGACGTTACCAGTGCGGATTTGAACCTGTATGCTGCCATGTTCCAGCGTGAGCAGTATCGCGAATTAAGTAAAGTTCTGGTTGCCAATATCTTTTCTCTGCCATTTAAGCAAGACAATTTCGATATCGTATTTAATTTCCGGTTGTTCCAGCATCTGAAAACCGAGCCGGAGCGACAGCTGATTTTGAAAGAGCTGCACCGTGTTTCGCGCCAGTGGGCGATCGTTTCCGTGTATGTTTATTCCCCGATGCATGCTCTTCAGCGCAAGATCGCCAAGCGTCCAAAGCGGATTTTCATGGTTTACGAGAGTGATTGGCGCAAGGCAATTGAGCAGGCCGGATTTTCTTTGGTAAAGTCATTTTGGATCTGGCGCTTTTTGCATGCCCATAAAATCTACCTACTGCGAAAAACTCCTACAATTACTGCTAATCATTAAAAGCATTTGAAAATTCCCATTCAATCCTTACTTTACTCCCGTTATAATATGTGTCAATAAAATTCCAGGAAGTTTTGCCATGAAGCGTATCCTCATTTTTCTCCTGAGTTTGACTTTTTGGGTAAGTGCCGGGTCGCTGCCAAGTCCTGAAACCATCTTTAGTGATCCACCATTCTATGGCAATATCCCCTCCGATATCTGCTGGTCACCAGCCGATTCTGCGGTAGCCTTTATCTGGAATAAAAACGGGTACCGTTATGGCGACATCTGGCTGGCATGTATACCTTCCGGTAAGCTGCGCCAACTAACCAGTTTTAATCTTACCAATTCCACCGAACCGGAGAAAATGATTGGCAATCTGACCTGGTTTCCCAAGGAACAGAAACTTGTGTTTACCTATTGCGGAGATATTTATCTGCTTTCAGCTGCCTTGGAGCAAGAGCCGATTGCCTTAACGACGACGGCTGAGATTGAATATTTACCATCGGTGTCACCCGATGAGAAATATATCGCCTACCTGCGCGATGATTTCTTATATTTATTCGATATTGAACATAGATTGGAATTCCAACTCTCACAAACGATCTGCGGTAATTGGCAATCGGAAATAATCACTTTAAATGGGCAACAAAAGCCCGTACTTCCTTATTATTGGTCGCCTACCGGTGGGCAAATTGCGATACCGGATTATATTGGCGATTTTTGCAATGAAATCCTGCTTTTCAATCCGGCAAAACCGCAGGATTATGTTCGCTACCCAATTGCCGAAGATGAAGATGTGCTGATACGTAATCTTCTCTGGAGTCCGGACGAAGAGCAATGGATAATTGATTATCTATCGAGAGATTTACGAACCAGAAATATTGTCCGGGTGTTGCTTAAATCTCATCAGATTGACACCCTATATTCCCGCTACTCTGAATGGTGGTGCCCCGATTTTGGAGCAAAACTTTTCTGGGTTAATCAGGGAACTAAAATACTTTTTGGCGATGTCCAGAGTGGCTATCAACACCTCTTTGTCACGGGACTTACGGCAGCGACGCCAATTGCTTTAACCCGTGGCAAGTGGCATGTATTTGATTATGCTGTACGCGAGCAAGACGAACAAGTATTCTTCTCCGCTAATCTGAAAAAGCCCAACGAAAAACAGATTTATACCATTGATGCTAAGACTGACAAGGTGCTGAATGTCTCGTATAAACGCGGCAGCCACGATTTTGTCTTATCGCGCAGTGGGGCATATCTAATTGACCGCTTTTGCACGGCGACCATCCCGTCTGAATTATATTTTACTCAGACCTTACCGGTTAGCAAAGCCCAGCTGCTGTTAAAACCCGATGCCCGAATTCCCGGATCTCAGAGTTTGAATCAGTCGCTGACCCGAAAACTGCTTGATCCCGTTACCGGCAGAGAGCTCTATTACACACTCTGGTATCCTGAAAATCATCGCAAATCCGATAAGTTTCCATTGCTTATTTATCTGAATGAAGGTAAAAAGCCGGTTTCCTCACTTGATGAATGGAAACTGTCGAATCTGATTAATCAGTGGATCAGCAGCCAGGGCTATATCGTGGCAGAGATTGATTATCCAACATTGCCATTAACGCCCGATTACCTGAGTCCAGCAGATAGTCTTGAGCCGGTGGAGATTCAGCTAGAGACTATTGAGTCAGTTCTTGAAGTCCTGACTCAGGAGAGCTTCATCGACGCCTCGCGGATAGGCATCTGGGGCTTTGGATATGGTGGCTATCTCAGTCTGATGACCATTTTACAGTCATCTGCAAGGAATATCCTTGCTGCCGCAATTCTGGCTGAGACTAACTGGATTAGTTATTTCTCGCTCTATGACAACCTGCTTTTTAAGGAAATTGGTGCCCGCGATTATCAAGTGACCCCGGATAATCCTGATCTGACCAATAATTTGTGCGGTAAGCTACTGGTTAGCCAGGGGAATACCAGTCCATTGCAGCCGCTGATTAATATCTATGACTTTACCCAAAAGATGACCGAGGAACTAAAACGAATTGATTTTATTTTTTATCCCTGGGATGGGCCTGCTTTCGAATACGATCAGACCTATATTGATATTCTGATCAAATTCCGCGATTTTCTTAAACAAAATTTGTAGTTGTGAAAACGGACTGATTCGCGGCTAATTCGGCAGATTATCGCCGGATGTCGGGGGAAAATCAAGTGGCGGCGGGATATTTTTATCGGGCAATTTAATCTCGCCGAATTTTGATTCGAACTTGGCGATATTATCCTGAAGGGTAAAAAGCAAAGTCTTGGCATGGATGGGAGTCATAATGATCCGGCTCTGCACGACGGCTTTAGGTGAGCCGGGCATAATCCGGGCAAAATCAATAACGAATTCAGCCTCAGAGTGCGAAATCACGGTAAAATTACTATAATTGCCCTCAGCTTTGGATTCGGGTAATTCAATTTTTAATTGTCTTACAGGCTGTTTAGGGTCCATAATCTTTTCTCTATTATTTTATTAGTCTTCTTCGTTCTGGGTATCCAGATCAAAATTATCTTCATTTTCCTCTTCATCTTCTTCCCAATCGTCAGCAGGAACCTCAGAATCAAATATATTCCAGGCTTCATTATCAATATTTTCTTCTTCCGAAATGTCCTCTTGCAGTTCGATATCGTCCTCGAATTCATCCCAGATTTCTTTGCGTTTTTCAAATTTAGCAGGATCAATTTCGGGCTCATCATAATCTTCCCGTCCCTCTTTGAGAATCTGGTCGCCGTATAGACTCATGTCAAAAAAATCAATATCGTCAACGATGTCATGATAGACTAGCAGTTCGAGAAAATCGAGGTATTTAGGATCGCGTAATTTCGTTTTACAATGCTTACAGACCAAAGATTCCCTTAAATCTTTTTCCTCCAAGGGTGCATTGCATTCTGGGCAAACCAAGTCTTCCATTACCACTCCTCTTTATTTGCGGCAAATATAACCGCCATTAAGTCGTTGGTCAAGGAAAATTTTAATAAAATTAGCAAGTCATTAAAGAAGAGAAATTTGCCGGGCTAGAAATAAAATGGCGTTATATCCTGAAAAGCAAATTTTTCTTTATGTTTTAAGATCGTCTGCGATCAGTTTGAAAATATATTGGTAGGCAGACTCTACTGGGTCGGATTCCCTTCGTGAAATCTGGATATTAAAGAATTTGTCGGCTTCTTCTACGCGGAAGCCGATTCTTTTTGGGGCATCACTTTGCAGGACCGCCGCGGCGGAGTAGGGGTGAAATTGGGAATTCAGGTCAATGGCTATCCGGTAACGCCGCTCTCTGATTTTTCCCGATATTTCTGCTGGTAAAAGCGGCTCTTTCTGCAGATCCGCGGGTGGGGCGAAAAAAATTGTGCCGATGAGATGGCTTACTGGTAATAGACTGCGGGTATTTTCAGGCATCAGGCAGATACATTGAGTCTGATATTGCCTAAAAATCGGATTAAAGATCCGCAAAGCAATTTTTTGCTGCAGCTCATCAAAAGGGAAACAGATTAACAATTTAACAGTCGGGACAGAACTTTGATAAGAGTAGGATGTGACTCGCTGACAATCACGTAAGATTTTGCGAATTAGTCGTTTGGTAATTTTCATCTTTTAATCCCATTCGATCCAGGATAAATTTGCCGATTGGCAGTTTTAAACTTCTTGATTAGGCTAATTATTTCAAATAGGATTCGCACTATTTCAACCGATAGAAAAATACGGTTTTCCTTGGAAAAACAAAAGTAATTCATCGGTGCCGGAGATATACCTATATATTTAATGTAACCCCCTCGACTTTTTAGCAAATCAATTTTTATATTAAATAAACCGGTTCAAATCTGCTATTTCTTTTTATAATCCTTTAGGGTTCCCGATGATTTTAGAATGAATATTAGTGTGAAAATATTCTTGACAAAACAAAATTTGTTTTGTAGGTTCAAAAAGTAACTTAGATTAGTCAAAAGTATTATTGTAATATTGAAGGAATGAAAGTCAGAATACCAGAACATCTTTGGATTTTCTAAGCGCAGGACGCGAGAAACACCGCGAATTTGTTTAATCAGTAATTAAAATAGTGAATAGAAGCATGTCAAATATGGTGAATAAAGCAGTAGGAATTACTAATTAACTATGTTAACTTTTCAAAGGAGGTGATGCAAGGATTTAAAA
>CAZJIU010000105.1:0-5989 GCA_964546145.1 uncultured bacterium | reverse complement strand
TGAGGTAGCGCTGCATACTTAAAATGTACAAATTTTGAGATTGATTGTTAATATCAAATTCGGTGGGATTCGGAAAAAATATCAGTAATAGTAACTAGGTAGAACGATTTACTAAATGCCCGGGTCTTAGCAATAAATTCAGGACTTAACTGAAGTTTGTTTATTTATTCTTTGGCTTTTGCTTATTAATAATCTCTTTAACATTAACTATCGGAAGTATAATCGAATGTTGAAGAGTACTTGCGGTTTTCTCGACTACAATTCCCCGTAGTGTTGAAAAGGAAATACTTATTAGCATAATTATGAAATCTTCGGGAAAAGCAAACTGGTTCTCACCCTCAATAAAATCACTAAAATTATTGATACTAAAATACACTTGGATTGTTATTTCTCCAATAACAGATTGCTGCTTTGGTGAAAAATAAATACTAGACAAAATCTCAATAATAATTTCACTATTTTCCTTGTCGAAATGTACTCCGAAGGTAAATGAATAACCAAAATTTTGATTTTTCTTTATAACCTGATCGGGTTTATGAAGAGAGCAATTTGTGACTTGAATATTTTTTAACCGGAATTCAATAGGTTTTTCTTTTTTAGGCACGTCCATATATCATCTCTTCTTTAACATTATAATCGTATCCTGAAATAATATCATCATTTTCCAAATATTGCATATTACCGACATTACTATTTATAAATGGAATTGATGGTTCCTGAGGATTATAAGATGAAAACCGGGTACCTTGTATAACTATATGCAAACCCTGAAATGACTTCTCAGCGTTTATATTAATAATTTCTGTCCCAAGTGCTACTTCAATTTTAGTAATAGTTTTCAATGTTAAATTCACATTGCCTGCTAATATTCGACTGAGCATAGACGGTTTCATGCCAATGGCTATGGCGAATTCCTTTCGGCTTTTGTATTCGCTTTTTTCAATAGCTGCGGCAATTGCTTCAGCAATATCCATCTGTTTTTCAACCAGCCTTGAAATATCCTCTGGAATTTCTGTTTCTATCTCATCAAAGAAATCATCAACTTCTCTTGACATAGTTATGTCCTATAAAAGATCTTCTATTGTTAATCCTGTTTCTATTAAATACTCAACAAGACGATGAAATGCATCTGATACTTTCCGTGCTTCAACCGATAATTCATGATTTTCCTGCCAAAATCGAACACTACCAGGTTTAACACCTCCACTACCTAAAATCAATAGATTGTCATTCCACCTAATACAAAACAATCTAAGCATTCCTGTGCCGTAATCAATTCTACAAATTTCAGTGTGTAAGGCTTTCTCATCTTCCGAACGGAAATATTGAGGTAACAACCCTCGTTTGTCATAAAGTTCTTTTATTTTCTTACGTAAAGCTTGATAATCGGGATGATTATATACTTCTGGTTTTGTGATAAAATTATGAAACTCGTGGTTTTCTGCGCCATCATACTGGATTGAATATATTTTTGCCTTTTTACCAAATTTTAATCTGACTAGTCGAAATCCTAAATTCACTTATAAGTTAATTCCTTTTATTAATCCGTCAAGTGTTTTCTTAGGCTATCTCAGTAACAGCTAGTATTAACTCCCTAAAGCTTTCTGGTTTTAGCTTCTCATATTCAGACTGGTTTACTTTGAGATAACTCCAGCTTTTCCCTGTAAGTTCTGTGGCATTGTCACACCAACATTGAGCAGCCTGATCTTTCATGATAACATCTATATCCTCACGTCCCTTAGTCTCAATAATCCAATATTCATCCTCGGACATTTTTATAACAAAATCAGGGAAATAATTACGGATATTTGCCCGTGTATCAGTATATGCAATACTGAACCCAAATTGGAAAGGTAATTTCGCGAACGCAACAACGTCTTTCGCTTGATCCAGAAACTGGGCAAAATCCCGTTCGAATTCATTATCAGAGGCAACATAATTGAAAATTGTCTTTGTAGAGTCAAACAACAATCTTGAAAAGGGAAACGGATCAGTCGAAGATAACATCCTCAATGGCGTCAATAATGCAGGTCTAACCTCTTTCACAATTTTATCTCTTAATGCTTTCTCAAACTCCCGACATACTACATAACTTGCCACATTGGTACTCATAGCTTTGATGATTCGATTTTCACTCAGGTCTACCTCTTCACCAAATGCTTTATATTGAAAGAAATCCCTAATTTTAGGTGCTAATACCGCAAACTGGGATGGAAGTTTTAAATCATGGGCGATTCTCTGGGCATAATATCCAATTACTTCTCCAGATGTCTGTGCAGGGGGAACCTGATATTCCCGTTGAAACAGAATTTCTTTTGTCAGAATATCAATGCCTTCATAAATAAATGTTTTTATCTCCTCATCTTTTTCGACAATAGGCAACTGATTGAATTTAAACGCCCTAACATCAATTGACCTGATCTCATCAGCTAAGGTTTTCTCGCGAATTAATGATGGCGATAATTCCGGAATACCTATATCATTTTCTTGTTTTTCCTCGACCGGCATAATCGTTACAATCTGTAATCTGTCTTTTCCGATTTCGAATGTATCAAACTTTAAATCTTCCATCCTTTCCAGATCGGCAACAAAATCAAGGAACGCCCGATTGCCGATGATATCAACCCGTTCTTTGTACATACTCCGGAGATTACGAAACATCAGTCGCAATCCCCGACCTATCGTCTGTTCCGGTAAAATATTCGCTTTTGCTGTATAAGGGCGAAGTCCAACAACAACAGTTACATTCTTGACATCCCACCCTTCCCGTAACATCAAAACACTCACTATAGCATTCACCGGAGAATTATCCTCATCAACTTCACGAGCTTTCTGTCGGGCAACATCAAGGTCATTTTTAGAAATCTCACCTTTGCGGTCGGTATGAATTATCAGGGTTTTATCGCCTGAAAACTCGGATGGATAACGTTTCTGCAGCCAATCTGCTACCTCGTCGGCTTCGGCAGTACTATTCATCATAATAAACAAAATCGGTTTCCGCTGCAAATCCTTCAACTGTTCACTATATTCTTTCCAGCGTTCTACTCCAGCAATCAAAAAGGCTTTGTATTTTACTGTTACTAAATCCGATTTAGCCTCTTCGATTTTGGAAACACCTTTAACCGGGTATTTGACTATCTGATCCATAATTGCTTGTTTAAGTGGATAGTCATAAACAGTCCATGCAAATAATGACCCCTTGGAATAACGCGGTGTTGCCGAATAATCCATTTGAACTGCGATTGGACGCTGTTCATTAATACTGCGAATAACCTTATTCCATTCATTACTTTCATCGTGGGTATGATGAGCCTCATCATTTATGACTGCTAATAAACCTTCGCGCTTGGCAATCCGTTCATCGAAATCGGTAATCTCTATTTTCTTTGTTTGCGGCTTTCCTCCCATAACAGCCGTTATCTCATCGGGTTCATCACCATAACTACTTTCACGCTCATAGAACTGCTGGATATTAGTCAAGTAAACAGCACCACTGGTGCCCGCTCGTTCCGGGTCACCCCGCATATAAAACTCCATATCCCAGAACAATTCATAATGACGCGGAAAAAGTGGATCGGTTCGGAAAATATGTCCGTTGGCAAAATCCAGTTTCAGCCGCTCGAAGACGATAACATTGGGAGCCAGAATCATAAATGTTTTGGCATACTCTATATCATTCTCCCGCATCGCATTAAAATACTGCCAGGCGATTGCCAGAGACATGACTTTGGTCTTGCCGCTTCCGGTTGCCATCTTGATACAATAACGCGCAAAATCATCAAAAGGTGGTAAACGCAAGTCTTTCTGATGAATAGCGTACTTTTTTATTAATTCCATCCGGTTTCTGATTTTCTCCACTTCATAGAGATAAATCAGCGTCTCAATGGCTTCCTGCTGAAAATCGTAATATTTAAACGGAATCCCATTGGGCAATTTATGATCGCAATAGAACCAGAAGTTCAATAACTCCCTAGTGGTATTTGTTATCCCCGGGTAATTATTATTTTTCCACTTTTTTACCGTTTCTCGTATCTTAGGCACACAAGGCGCAGTCATTAAACGCTCACTGACATTGAACAGGTCGGTCTGATCAATGGATTTCCGGAGCGGACTCATAGTTTTACCTCAACATTAATCAGCTTAGTCGTATCGTTACCCAGAATGTCAATAATTTTGATGACGATATTATAACTGCCGCTTGCCGGGTACTTATGCCTGGCAAAAAGCTCGATCCCCGGATCCCTTTTCGTGCGGTAGGTCTGCCATTCGTTGTGAAAGGTATCGTTACGATAATTCCAGTCAACCGCCCAGTAATCAATCCATTGTTGCCAATGAGTAATTGAATGCCTTACATCTTCCGGTACATCATCGGGGGGAACGATAAAATCCTGCAACGTTACTATTACCGTATCTTTCTCAACTTTTGTCTCAACCGATAAAGAGGCAAGTTCAAAAAACCGGATATCTCCCTGCTCGACGGCTTTCTTCTCCAGTACCTCCCGCGGTATTTTCTTGAACTTGACATCCACTTTATTCTCAGCAGCAAACTGCTTGGCGGTCTCGTTGATTTCAAAAGCAAAATCCCAGCCCAATACATCAATGCCATTAGTTGAAATTTTGCCATCCTTCCCGGCTGATTTCCAGAACTCCTGGACTATGCTCTTAATGTCACCGATGGAGACCGGCGCATCTACCCCGCCGACGTGTACCATCCGCTGTGCTTTGACACCGTGTAACCAGCTGTAACCGCTGATTGGCTCGGCATTATATAATTGTAAAATAAAATTTCTATAGCGCTGATCTACTGCTGCCCGGGATTCGACGTCAGGAAACTCTGCTCCTATCCACTGCTGCCGCTCGTACTTGCCGAGATTCTGCACTACAAAAGGCTTAACATCGGAAATCCCTAAGAGGCGTTTACGTGTAGTATGAATCGCAAAGCGTCCCAGATCACAGGCGATCCAGCGTCGGTTTAGCCTCTCCGCCACCGCTGCTGTCGTCCCACTGCCAACGAAACAATCCAGCACTAGGTCATTCTCATCTGAACTCATATTAATAATTCGTTCAAGTAAATATTCATTCTTTTCTGTCGCATAGGAATAGTGAAATGAATATGCCTGAAAATCATCCCATAACGAATCACATAAAGTATCAGAAGATTCATCAATAAAATATTCAGGTTTTCCTGTTTTTGGATTTGCCCTAAGTTTTCCATCAGCAACTGCTTCTAGTGCTTTTTCTTTTGTCCATCTCCAATGATGATCATTTCTTGGCTTTACGCCAAATAATTCATAATCCATCCCAGTCCGAAAACCGGCAGCTTCAAATGAGTGCCACCTTGCTAATTTATAGGCTGGTTTTATTGGAGGAGTTATTTTTGTTTGAATAGACTTGGAATAAAATAACACAACATCTAATGCAACGTTCAAAGATTTTACTTGCTCTCTTTCTTGGACATTTTTCTTTATTCTTTTCACATAGATATCATTTCTAAAATTGTCATATCCAAAAACTTCGTCAAGGACAATTTTCGCATAGTGACCAACGTGCCAGTCCAGATGCACATAAATACTGCCATTTTCAGTTAAGAGTTCTCTTAGCAGGATAGCGGTTTCATAGAACCACTGCAGGTAAGATTCCAGACCTTTGCCCCAGGTGTCGCGGTAGGCTTTCTGTTCGATGATGCTGGCTTGCTTGGTAAAACTTGTCGTCTCATCTTCTTCAGTTTCCGGATTATCCGGGATCGTGGCAGTAAAGGAGAAGTCTGCACCAGTATCGAAAGGCGGATCAATATAGATCAGGTTCACTTTACCGGCAAATTCCGGCAGCAGCGAGGGCAGGACATACTTCTTGTCGCCCCAGATCAGGCGGTTGCGCCATTCGCCGGGTTTGCCTTTGGCGAATAGATCGAGATTACGCCCGCGATCCTGCGCAGATTCGTTGACGGTCTCCACGGTTTGAAAGGGCAAGGCAATGCGCACCGGTCCAT
>CAZJIU010000104.1:0-6079 GCA_964546145.1 uncultured bacterium | reverse complement strand
TTTAGATATGGTTCTGATTTTGAATAACAATTTATTGTACACACTCTAAAAAAATTATTTTGAAAAAATAAAAAAATTTCTTGTAAATACGTTTAAGAGCTATAGATTTATTCGCAATGATTTTTTGAGTAGGTTTGATTCAAAAATCGCATCGAACCTTAACAATGGAAGGGTGACAAAAAAATGGATGGGAACGTTGCGTTAGAAGAAACGGAAGACCCCCCTGGTGCCAGGTTGGCAATCTCGAACCAACCTGAGCCACCAATTGCAGTCGCCCCCCAATTAACCAAATCTATCCTAACCAAGACCCCAGCTAAGCCATTTTATGCCGACCTGAGTATTTCCCAGGCAAGCGCTATTTTATTAAATGGCAAGTGGCGAAGGGGACAAATATCTGCGATAGATTCAGGTCAGGGGGAATTCACAATTAGCCCGCAAACACGGCAATTTCGCCAGCACTTTTACCCCTATGTCACTGATGATCAGTGGAATGACTGGCACTGGCAACTTCGCAACCGAATTATGGATTTAGCTCACCTGGAGCGGATTATTCGTCTTTCGCCCGATGAACGTGAGGCGATTCAAAGACACCGAAGCAACATGCCAGTCTCGATTACACCGTATTATACCAGCCTAATTGACCCTGAAAATCCGCTTCAGCCGTTACGCCGAGCGGTAGTGATGGTCAATAATGAATATGTAATATCGCCTGATGAATCTATTGATCCATTAGGCGAAGATGAGGATTCTCCGGTGCCGGGCCTGGTGCATCGTTATCCGGACCGGGCGCTGTTTCTTACTACCGGTTCTTGCGCAGTCCACTGCCGTTACTGCACCCGTTCGCGGTTAGTAGGAAACACAAAAGCCGAACATCGCTTTAGTATCGAAAACTGGGAAAAATCTATCGCCTATCTCGAAAATCATCATGAGGTTCGGGATATAATCCTGTCTGGCGGTGATCCACTGACTCTAGGCAATTCCAGACTGGAGTGGTTGCTGCGGCGATTGCGTCGGATTCCACATCTGGAAATCATCCGTATCGGAACAAAAATCCCGGTAGTTTTACCGCAACGCATAGACGGTTCTTTGCTGACGCTGCTGAAACAATTTCATCCACTCTGGATGAGTATCCACTTCACCCATCCGGACGAACTAACCCCGGAAACAGTCCAGGCTTGTAACCGCCTGGCCGATGCCGGAATCCCACTGGGTAGTCAAACCGTTTTACTCAAAGGTATTAATGACAATGTTGAAACCAGCAAGCGACTCTTCCAGGGACTGATGAAAATCAGGGTAAAACCTTACTATCTCTACCAGTGCGATCCCGTACAGGGAACGGGTCATTTCCGAACATCGGTCGAGAAAGGATTGGAGATTATTGCCGGCTTGAGGGGTCACACCTCCGGCTACGCCGTACCTAGCTTCGTAATTGATGCACCTGGCGGCGGCGGAAAAATCCAACTACTTCCAGATTATGTGGTAGGTCGAGAAGGTAAAGACCTGCTCCTACGTAATTATGCGGGAAAAATTTACCGTTATCCGGATACCGGCGGAAAAATCGGCCAAAAAAAATCCAATTAATAATACTGATCAGGAAAATAGATGAAAATCGGGATAACCTACGATCTGCGACAGGACTATCTCAAAATGGGCTACTCTGAGGAAGAGACGGCCGAATTCGATAGTATTTCTACAATCGAAGCTATTGATAATACGCTCCAAAAACTGGGGCATCAAACCGACCGGATTGGGAACATCTGGAATCTGACTAAGCGCTTAGTGCAAGGCGAACGCTGGGATTTGGTTTTCAACATTGCCGAAGGTATCCGGGGAATTGGGCGTGAATCCCAGGTTCCGGCGCTTCTGGATGCCTATGATATTCCCTATACTTTTTCTGATCCACTGGTTATGGCTCTAACCCTCCATAAAGGCATGACTAAAAGAGTGCTACGTGATTTAGGCATCCCGACACCCGATTTTATAGAAATCCATAATGTTAAAGATATTGAAAAAGTGGACTTACTTTATCCCTTATTTGCTAAACCAATTGCTGAAGGAACCGGCAAGGGGATCTCGACTCAATCTATCCTGCACTCTGATAACGAACTAAAACAAGCTTGTCAAAGGTTATTAAACGATTTCCATCAGCCGGTACTATTGGAGACCTTCCTACCAGGAAGGGAACTCACGGTTGGGATTGTCGGTACCGGAATAAAGTCCCGATCGGTCGGAGTTGTAGAGGTAATCCTCAAGAGTGAGGCTGAGCCAGGTGCCTATTCCTATTTTAATAAAGAATATTATGAAAAACTGGTTGACTACCAGCGGATCGAGGATGAATTAGCCCTTACCGCAGTAGAAACGGCTCTGACTGCCTGGCGTGGCCTGGGCTGCCGGGATGCCGGTCGGGTAGATCTGCGTACCGACCTAAACGGAATTCCCAATATCATGGAGATCAATCCCCTGGCTGGGATAAATCCAATCAGGTCAGATTTGCCGATTATTTGCTATAAATACGGAATTTCCTATGAGCAATTATTGGATATGATCCTCGAAAGCGCCCGCGAACGAATTCAAAATTCTACCATTATTTAACGCTAAAATGAAAGTTGCGATTCTATATAACGATGTAAGTAGTACTAGCAGCGCTGATGAACTGGACGTCTTAACCCAGGTAAATTATGTTGCCGATACCCTGAAAAATCTGCAGCACGAACCAGTCGCCGTGCCAGTTACTTTAAACCTGTCTCAAGTAATTGATACATTGCGGAAATTGCAGCCCGGATTGGTATTCAATCTGGTTGAGTCCATCGCCGGCAGCGAAAAATTTCTTCATTTCGCCCCGGCTTTACTTGATTACCTGAAGATTCCATACACCGGCAACGGCACACATGCTCTGTATCTCACCACCAATAAAATTTTCACCAAGCAAAAATTACAGTCCGCCAATCTGCCCACCCCGTCTTGGCAAACACTCAATGAAGTTATCGCAAATGGAATTTCATTCCATCCGCCTTACATGCTCAAACCGGTTAGCGATGATGCATCGGTGGGAATAAATTCAGACTCGGTAGTCTACTCTGCTGATAATCTGGTAGAAATATTAAAACAAAATTCAGCTCGTTATGGTGAGTGTTTTGTGGAAGCCTATATTCTGGGTCGCGAATTCAATCTTTCGCTGTTAGCAAATGACTCCCAACCGGAAGTATTGCCGCCAGCCGAAATCAGGTTTATCAATTTTCCGGAAGACCAACCTCACATTGTCGACTACAAAGCCAAATGGGAAGTGGAATCATTCGAATATCGCAACACGGTGCGCAGTTTCGATTTCGAATTTGCTGATAAACCATTATTAGCGAAATTATCAGCGATGGCTTTTCACTGTTGGAAGGTATTTGGACTACGCGGTTATGCCCGAGTAGATTTTCGGGTAGATGACCAGAACAATATCTGGATTTTGGAAATCAACGCCAATCCCTGCATATCACCCGACAGTGGCTTCGCGGCAGCCACTCAGAAAGCCAGAATAACTTTTGAGCAGGTGGTTACCAGAATAATCCGGGATTCATTAAAAAATTAACGATTGGAGAGCGTAACCATTGTTTCGCATTCGCCGTATATATGATGATACCTTGCCGATCAATAAGCAGGCAATCAAACAGGTTCAGGAAATTCTTAAAACCCAGTTTAGCGAACTAAACCAGCAAGATATCGAAAAGCTCCCCAAACATTTACGCAATCCAATGAAATACCGGTTTCGCTCTATTTTGTTCGTTGCCGATGATGAGAAAGGACGGGTTCGCGGTTTTGCACTGTTGCATCATGCAGCCGATTTGAATTTCACCTATCTGGATTATATTGCCGCAGCTCAGCAAAAAACCGGCCGCGGAATTGGTAGTGCCCTTTATGAAATGGTTCGCGAAATGGCTTTGCAATTGGGAGTGATTGGAATTTTCTTCGAATGCCTGCCGGATGATCCGAAGCTGTGTCAATCTGAATTTTTAAAACAGAACATCGCCCGGCTGCGTTTTTACGAACGCTACGGCGCATGCCCAATCTGGAATACCGCCTACGAGACACCGGTGAAACCGGGTGACAGCTGTCCACCCTATCTGGTCTTCGATAATCTTGGTCGAGAAATACCTTTGCCCCGGGATAAAGCCCGTGAGATAGTCAGGGCTATCCTCAAGCGGAAATATGCTTATTTGTGCTCACCCGAATATATTGAGATGGTGGTGGATTCATTCCGTGACGATCCTGTTCAATTACGACCGCCAAAATATATCAAAAAAGAAATAATGCCGATTGTTCCTCTCCCGAGTCCAAAAGCGTTAAAAATTGCATTGGTCGTGAATGACAAACATGAAATCCATCATGTGCATGAGAGAGGTTATGTTGAATCGCCAGTACGCGTAAAATCAATTTTAAAGGAAATTCTGCCTACCGGTTTATTCGAGCAGGTAACTGCCCGGCGCTATGGCATAGCACATATTACCGCAGTGCATGATCCTGATTTTGTTCGCTATCTCAAGAAAATCTGCACCAATTTACCCTCAAATAAATCGGTTTACCCCTATGTGTTTCCAATCCGGAATGTTGCGCGCCCACCAAAAGAACTGCCAATTCGCGCCGGTTATTACTGCATTGACACCTTCACCCCACTAAATCAGAATGCATTCCTGGCTGCCAAAAGGGCAGTAGATTGTACCCTAACCGCTGCCGACCAGCTGTTAAAAGGCTATTATATCGCCTATGCTTTGGTACGGCCGCCCGGTCATCATGCCGAACGGAGAGTTTTCGGTGGATTCTGCTATTTTAATTCAGCATCCATAGCAGCACACTATCTCAGTCGTCATGGGAAAGTAAGCATCCTCGACATCGATTATCATCATGGCAATGGTCATCAGAGCATTTTCTACGAGCGGGCGGATGTTTTAACTATCTCGATTCATGGGCAACCGAGCTTTTCCTACCCCTATTTCAGTGGTTTTGCCGAGGAGACCGGCGAAGGCTCGGGCAAGGGTTTTAACCTTAATTTGCCCCAACCGGAAAAATTGGATGGCTCCCAGTATCGTGAGGCTTTATCCCGAGCTTTGCGCCGCATTCGTCAATTCGATCCTCAATTTGTCATCGTTGCTCTCGGATTGGACACTGCTAAGGGTGATCCCACCGGCAGCTGGAACCTTACTGACAAGGATTTTTTTGAAAACGGGCAAATGATTGGCAGATTGGGATTACCGTTATTAGTAGTTCAGGAGGGTGGTTATGCCGTTCGTTCTTTAGGCATCAACGCCAGACACTTTTTTGTTGGCCTGTGGCAAGGCTTTAATTCCTTTCACGAAAGGGGAAACTACGGAACCATTAAAAATGAAAAATAATCACATAGACTGGCGTAAAACCGTACTAAAAAAAGACGAGGAGAATGTACAGAACATTGTAGAATCCACCGGCTTTTTCAATCCCGAAGAGATCGAAATTGCTGTCGAATTGGTCAAAGAACGCCTACAAAAAGGGACCGCCAGTGGGTATCACTTCATCTTCGCCGAAGTAGATAGTAAAACCATTGGTTATGCCTGCTTTGGGCTGATTCCGGCTACCCAATCCAGTTATGACCTGTACTGGATTGCAGTACATAACGATTATCGCGGCGCCGGCATCGGAAAACAGCTACTAACTCTCAGCGAAAAAACTATTGCTGAGATGGGCGGCAAGCGGATTTATATTGAAACCTCCGGCAGGGAGCAGTATCATCCGACCCGGGCTTTTTACCTTGCCTGTGATTATACCGAAGCCGCGGTCTTGAATAATTTTTACGCTCCGGGCGATGCTAAATACATTTACGTCAAAACTATTTAATCAGCGTCTTTGTATCAGGAAAACCTGCTCTATTTATCGCCCAACACTGCTACCAAGATAAGACCGGGACCGGTATGGGTACCGATGACCGGGGTAGTGCGTGAGCGATAGATACGCTCTTCGGGAAAGATTGCTCCCAAGCGCCTTACCAGGAGATCAACGTCATTGGGACATGCTGCTCCTTCGACTGCAACCTCTTCGATATTAGTATAGCCTGCTACAAAGT
>CAZJIU010000103.1:0-6302 GCA_964546145.1 uncultured bacterium | reverse complement strand
AATCCTTACCTCTGGTCTATTGATGCCTGCAATGAGATTGAATGGATGCATGAAAATTCTGAAAAAGGTAAATTACCCTGGAATTGCTTGCAGTATTTTGTAGCAAGAGTGGCAGCAGCAGTGCATGAAAACAGTAGTGTATTGGTTACGCTGGGCAGCGCTGCGGTAAAATGGAACAGCGATTTTCCCGAATGTGAGGGAAATTTTTGGAGTGATCAAAAATTACAGGCGCAATATAATTCGCCGAAAGCCTATCTCGATTTTTATTCTCCTCATTTTTATGGCTGGGTCGTACGCTGGTTTGGCAATTTTGCCGTAGATAAATCACCCCGGGATTATGGGCTCGATGATCGTCCGTGCGTCATCGGCGAGAATCCAGCTAAGGGAGTTTATCATCAGAAAAAGTCTGGTTTTGATGAGCTTGTTGTACCAATTGAAGAAGCCTATATCAAGACTTATCAAAATGGCTGGAGTGGTCTGATGATCTGGACTTCCAATGGTGTTGATATGGTGGGTAGTTTGAAAGATTCAAGGGCAGGTCTTGAAGCATTTTATCAGCTTTATCCGAAGTTAGTTTTTCCTTTTGGATCAAATCCTGATTCAAATCGTTAAGCCTACGGTCTTTTTGATTAAATCAGAGTTGAGTTTATGAAAAGCAATTATTATTAATGAGAGAAGAAAGGATATTGTAATGGAATATCGAACCTTTGGCAGAATCGGTTGGCGGATTGGTGAAGTTGGCTACGGCATGTGGGGCCTGGCTGACTGGAGCGGCTCGGATCAGGCGGAAATTCAGCGGGCACTTAATCGGGCGGTTGAATTAGGCTGCAATTTTTTCGATACTGCCTGGGTTTACGGATTAGGACGCAGTGAGCAAATACTCGGCAATCTACTACAACAACATCCAGGAAAAAAATTGCACTTTGCGACCAAAATTCCGCCAAAAAATTGGAAATGGCCGTCTAAGCCACACAATAAAGTCGAAGAGTGTTTCCCGCTGAACCATATTATTGAATATACCGAGAAAAGTCTGCAGAATATTAAAGTTGATTGTCTTGACCTGCAGCAATTTCATGTTTGGGAAGATGGTTGGGCGAACAACGACGAGTGGAAGGAGGCAATCACCAAACTGAAACAGGCTGGTAAGGTTAAGCAATTTGGCATCAGTATTAATCGCTGGGAGTCTGAAAATGTCCTGGCAACTCTGCGCACCGGTCTGATTGATAGTATACAGGTAATTTATAATATTTTTGAGCAGGCGCCGGAAGATCAACTTTTTCCATTATGCCGGGAATTGAAGATTGCCATAATTGCCCGTGTTCCTTTTGATGAAGGCATTTTAACCGGGGCAATTACCAAAGATACAAAGTTTCCCAAGGACGATTGGCGAGCTACCTATTTTGTCCCGGAAAACCTCAACGCCAGTGTAGAACATGCCGAGGCTTTAAAACCTCTGGTGCCTCAGGCAATGTCAATGGCGGAAATGGCACTGCGCTTTATTTTATCCAATTCTGATATTTCAACGGTAATCCCCGGTATGCGCAAAGTACGACATGTTGAAGCTAATATTGGCACTTCTGACAGCAAAGGATTACCGAAAGAGCTATTGACTCAACTCAAATCCCATCGCTGGGACAGAAGGCCAACCGAATGGAGTCAATAGGGAAGATAAGTGGGTATATTAAGAAATAATCAATCAAGAGTGATTGATTTACATTTAAATTAGATAGTTAGGATAACGCTATAACTAACTCTAACTCAGGCAGTTATTCAGGTATTCAACCACATCCTGAGGATTATGTGAGGAGAAATCGGCGCCGATTCTTGTGCTGAAATCACGGGTAACCGCTGCACCGCCAACCAGTACTTTGATATCCGGATAATTCTCTTTGATTGCCTTAACGCTTTTTTCCATATTAACCATTGTAGTCGTTAATAGGGCGCTTAGTCCAACAAAGCAATCGTGATGTTGCGCGATTGCATCTATGAATTTCTGGGATGATACGTCCACTCCGAGATCAATCACCTCGAAACCACCGCCACGAATAGTCATTGCTACTAGGTTTTTACCGATATCATGCAGGTCACCGGAAACGGTACCAATTAAAAATTTACCTTTCTGTTTGACCGAGCCGGACTCCAGATGCGGTTTTAAATGTTTCATTACTGCGGTCATTGCCTGGGCAGCAACCAGCAGATTGGTAACAAATACTTTATTTTCAGTAAATAGCTTCCCGATTCGTTCCATGCCTAACATGCAGCTGTCAAGCAGGACTTGGGGTGAAACTCCATTTTGCAGCGCTTCAGCAGCGATCTCATCTGCTCCATCCTGGTCTTTCATCTCCGGAGGAAATGAATATTTTCGGGATATTTTGCCTTTTTCGACACACAGGGCAAGTTTCTCGATAATCTCTTCCATAATTCTGTTCCTCAATTTATGGTTTTAAACCTGCTTCTTGAACGATTGTGGGGATAATGCTTTCCCATAACACTGGCATAAGATGAATTCCGCGAACTCCTTTTATTTTCTTCAATTCTTGAATTGTTTCGACGGCAATTTTTATCCCTTCTGATTTGGGATCATCGGCTGCTTGCATCCGCTTGAAGTATTCTTCGCTGATTTTTACTCCGGGCACTTCCGCTTGCATATAAGTTAGCGTTTTAACCGATTTTACCGGCATAACACCCGCCAGTATGGCAACTTTCTCATCCAAACCCATAGTGACTACTCTTTCCATCCAGCGTCGGAAAAGCTCTAAATCAAATACCGCCTGAGTTTGAATAAAATGAGCGCCAGATTGGACTTTTTTATAAAGGCGAACCAAACGCATTTCAAACGGTTCAGCAAAGGGATTCGCTGCCGCACCGATGAGGAACTCCGGTACTTTTTTCATTTCATAACCGGAAAGTAGAAGGCCCTTGTTTAATTGAGAAACGGTGGCGATCAGTTGAATCGAATCCAGATCAAAAACGCCCCTGGCTTCCGGGTGATCGCCAAATTTTTGATAATCACCCGTCAGGCAAAGTACGTTGCGAATGCCGAGTGCAGCCGCACCTAACAAATCACTTTGAATTGCAATGCGATTGCGGTCGCGGCAGGTCATTTGAATAATCGGCTCGACGCCCTCTTCCAATAATATTTTTGCCGAAGCTATACTCGATAAATGCACCAGTGCAGTTTGATTATCGGTGATATTTGCGGCGTCAACATAGCCTTTGAAATAAGCCGATTTTTTTCGAATAACATCACCATCACAGCTTTGTGGCGGTCCTAATTCAGCGCATAAGACAAACTGTTTCGATTCAATTTTCTCTTGCAGAGTCATCGGAAATCAGATCCTTTATCTTTTGGTTATCGTGGCGAATAAACAGGAATGGCGGGGCAATTCGTTTTTTAAATACATTCAGCCAGGCTGAAGTGCGTTCCAGATTCCAGTTGTGGATTTTATTTCGATTGTATAAAAGGCTAACTCGATTCAAGAGTTTTGATCGCAAATAAATTTTATACCAGATACATTTTCGCTCCGGATAAACTTCGCAGGAGCCATCTTCACCAGTGCCCCCGCAGGGACCATTACGCAGGCGTTTCGGACATCTCTGACTGCAGATAAATGCCGTATAAGATAAAATGCACTCACCGCAGTGTTGACAGCGAAATAGGGGTACTTTAACAAGGTCTTCAAAAAATAGCATAACCCGCGAAAGTTTCCGTTCCCGGGGAGTGATTTGCGGTTTATCTACGGTTATGAGATCAGTTGCCATTATTTGTTCCTTTTTCCATTACTTCAAAACAGAAGAGATTATGACCGTTTTATTAGTTTCTTTTAAAATTTGTATTTATCATGAATAGGTTATTCGATAAGCCTCAGGATAGATAAGTCATTACTCGCATAATGATTGCCGGTCCTTCTAATTCCAGCACTTCTTTTAGACATTGCATGGCTGGATGATCTTCAGGCAGGAGAGCATATTTGCGTTTAACCGAACCGATGATGGTATTAAATCCTAAGGGCATTGCCATTGTCAGGAAAGCACTTTCGAGCGGTCCCTTTACTGGTGAGCCGTCAGCTTTTTTTGAGGGCAGCATAACCGTAAAATTGCTCAAGCCGACCGACATGTTTATTCCGGCAAGATCAGGGTCGGCATGAATTAATTTGATCGAATCCATCAGACGTTTAAAATTTCCTTCCATATCACTGCCGATTGGGGAAATACCCGGATCGAGGATTAGTTCATTATTAGGTATTTTACCAATCCGTTCTCGGGCGATATTTACCATGGATTGGGCCGTAGCGTGAGTCTGTTCTGCGGTGGTGTTCATTTTCATATTACCCGAATCATCTATTCCCTCGGTAGTCAGTAAAATGGGAATGAATGGCTGTTGGGCATAAAGATCGAACATTTCCAGGCGTGCTGCTGAAATTGAATTTAAAATCGGCTTGCGATTTCCGGATCGTTCGGGATTGTAGGCTGCTAATCCTGCCGCGGCGATTGCCGGATCGGGCGTATCAATGGACAACGGCAAGGCAATCTGTTCTTGGATTTTCTTGACTATTTCTGCCATAAATTCAGGGGAGCGAAGTCCAACATTGACATCAATATAATCCGCTCCGCGTTCAGCCTGATACCTGGCGAGTTCAATAATCCCCTCAATATTATTTTCTTCAAACAGAGTATGAGTAGAAGGGACCGAGTCATTAATTGATTCGGCGATTAAAGTCAGGCCTGAAATGCTCATTGTCTCACTCACTCTTTATAATTTAAATTAAACCTTCTTGACTTCATCGGCAGTTCATCACAATCGAGTCGCATTTTAATAATTTACGAGGCGGTTATCAAGTCCTTTTTTAATTGAAATAAGTTGAAAACATAGAGAGACTTGCACAAAGTTCGAATTATTCCTATACTATCTCAAAGGAAAATGACGATAAATATTTATAAGGAGAAAGCAAGATGATAATCGTCCATGTTCATGTGCAAGTTAAGCCGGAAATGGTTGATGCCTTTATAAAAGCTACAATTGAAAATGCAAGCTGTAGCATTAAAGAGCCCGGCGTGGTGCGTTTTGATGTAATCCGGCAAACGGATGATTCCACCCGGTTTATTTTAGTTGAGGTTTACCGAACCCCGGACGATCCCGGAAAACATAAAGAGACAGCTCATTATCAAAAATGGCGGGATACGGTCGCCGAGATGATGGCGGTCCCGCGACAGGGACTAAAATATCAAAATTTGTTTCCGGCAGATGAAGGTTGGGGTTAGTCAAATGCGATTCGAATTCGCTACCGCAAACCGGATTATCTTTGGTGCCGGGACCGTTAAAGAAGTTGGTACAATTGCCTCTCAAATGGGGCAGTTAGTTTTAATTGTAACCGATAAAAGTACTGAACGAGCGCAGCTTGTTATTCCTCAATTGGATAGCAAAGGAATGAAGTGGGAAATTTTCCAGGTTACCGGTGAACCGACGACTGTAAGTGTAATGGAGGGGGTCGAGACCGCTCGTTCCTTTCGAGCTGATCTGGTAATCGGAATTGGCGGAGGCAGTGTGCTGGATACCGGTAAGGTCATCGCTGCTTTGCTGACTAATCAGGGAGAATTGATGGATTATCTTGAGGTTATCGGCAAAGGTCGGCAGCTGGAAAAACGTTCGGTACCCTATATTGCATTACCGACAACTGCCGGAACCGGCACTGAAGTCACGCGCAATGCGGTGATTGCTTCACCTGAGCATCGGGTAAAAGTCAGCATGCGCAGTCCATTTTTGCTGCCTGAATTGGCAATTGTTGATCCGGAACTGACTTATTCGCTGCCGCCGTCGGTGACTGCGAGTACCGGTCTGGATGCCCTGACGCAGCTCATCGAGCCTTATGTCTCGATTGGTACCAATCCTCTAACCGATACCATTTGTCGCGAAGGAGTAAAGCGAGTTGCTCGATCACTTTCAGTTGCTTTTCATGATATTAGTAAAGTAGCAGCAAGAGAAGATATGTCGCTGGCGAGCCTTTTTGGCGGATTGGCATTGGCAAATGCTAAATTGGGAGTAGTCCATGGTATTGCCGGAGTAATTGGCGGCATGATCCCGGCTGCTCATGGAGTATTATGTGCACGATTACTACCATTTGTTATGGAGATGAATCTGAAGGCTTTGAAATTACGCGATCCTGAGTCTCTGGTGCTCGGGAGATATGCTGAGGTAGCCCAAATCCTGACAGGTGATCCTGAAGCCAGAGCAGAAGATGGAACAGAATGGATTTTCAATCTCTGCCGGGAATTGAATATCCCAACTCTGTCTGACCTGCAAT
>CAZJIU010000102.1:0-6336 GCA_964546145.1 uncultured bacterium | reverse complement strand
TAATTATCCCAAAGTATGCCGTATCCCATCGTGGATAATAAAAACGGCACAACGGCTCGCATGTTATGCTGAAATAATTCGACATAGTGACCGCGCCAATTGAATACTCCTTCCTGATGCTGTCCCAAACCGTACAATGCCTCGTCATCCGCCAATTGAAATGCTTGTTGGATGTTATAGACTTTTTCATCGAGGACAGTGTCGGGAATAATCTGGCTGAGTCCCACCTGCAGAAGGACTTCACCTTCAATATTTTTGATGATCAGCCGCCCATCGTATTCATTGACGATGACTTTCAGCTTGTTAGTCTTGATATGAATTTCATCCGCGGATTTTTCCACTTTCGCCGTGATTTTTGACAGCTTCATACCAGATGTTATAAGACTCATTGGAATAAAACTGGTATCCCCGGGTAATCCGATGACCTGAATAATATCATCCGCATACACTTTTATGATCAACTTCTTTACGCCTGTCAGTGGATGATTTTGCGGCCGAAGAGATATGCCATTTTCAATCATCTCATAAGCGTTACTATCGAAAACATTGAATAAACCAACTAACAAAAAGAGAATTCCTGCTTTGGTTTTGATTGGCATCATCGTCTCTGATTCCAGCATTATGGGAGTAGTAAATTCAAATTGGTTGATCCATTACCTAAACACTTTCCTGTTTTCAAATGACATGCTGAAAATATTACTCCCGCTCCGTCTGTGAATATAAAAATTATTAAGCATTATCCTAAGTCTTACAGTTCCATTATGTTTTTTAACGACTGAAAACTAAAAGTATTTTCATAGTTGCCGAACGCTCTCTTCGAGCAGCTGTATTTTTTCATTTCCCGGATCAAGTTGTTTGATCTCATTTAAAACTTCATAAGCCTTCTTTTCTAATTTATTCTGCACGTAAAGAATTGCCAGATTTACTAAAAAGTCGACATCATATTTATAACCGGGGTAGGCTCTTTGATAATATATAATCGCTTTGCTGTTGTTCCTGGAAAACAGGATATCACCAACGCAACGATTTGCCAGAGGTGTTGCTTTTATCTCGAGTGAAAGCAGAAATTCTGCGAGAGCCTGGTCAAAATCACCGGACTTGTATAATCTATAAGCGTTTTCAACCTGATCTTTAACTTGCACTGGAATTAAGAAGGCAAAACTCTTTTTATGCGCGGAAAAAGCCGGCTGATAGCCGGGATCTATTTTTCTTATTTCAGCCAAGGTTTCGAACATTTTATTTTTATTTCCCGAATAAAAATAGATTTTGTACATCTTCTTCAATACCTTTTCTCGGGACTCTGGAGTGTTTTCTAGTTCAAGGGCTTTATTCAAGGTATTAATAGCTTCCGCATAGTCTCCCCTCAGAAAAAGTATTTCGCTTTTATTGTAATAAGCAATAAATGTTTCCTGTAATTGCAACGATTGATTATAAAATTGCAGCGCCAAAGAAAAATCGTTGGTATGCATCAGGCAACTGGCCGCTTCGAGATAATCTTTTACATAGAACTGGTTGCATTTTATGGCCGCATGATACTCCTTGAATGCCTTGAAATAATTCCCTTTTACTTCGTAAAATTCCGCCATTTTCAGATGGGCACCATGAATATCCGGATCAGAGCTTTTCACAAAAGCAAATGCTATGGAATCAACCTTTGATCCAGGTTTATAGGTATCCAGGTAATCGGGGGACGAGTTATCTAATGGCTTGAAAGGCCAATAACTGCGCAGACTATTTATTTTATGAACGGCAATCATGCTATCGAGATTGGTATACGCCCAATTTTTCTTATAATAGTCTGAATTCTTAAAGTAGATCGGCTCGACCTTATCAGCGATTAATTTTGAATCGACTATTTCATGATAAAAGGCTTCGGCCATTAAAAAGCATCCGTCGATATTGGGATGAACGTGTTCGGTTATGAGATTATTGCCTATAAGTCCATTTGGCGAAGCTTCCTCAAAATACGCTTTCATGGGAACCAGCGCAGCATCGTATTGACCAGCCAAATCATGAATAATTTCATTTATCTCCTCGGATGCCCTGAACCTGACGCAGTCCAGGTCTTTCGCCAGATAGTAGTTTCCCCGGGCTTTATTAAAATCCCGATTCTTGTCATATTTTTTCGCCTCGTTAAATATTTCCGCAGCAGCCGGATATGAATCGGTTGCCACTGAGCAAAATGGCGGTAAATCTTTAATATTGCTCACAACTTCACTTAAAAACACGGGCACATTCCTTTTTGCAGCTTTTGATAACAGGCTTTCCAGGTTACTTCTGAACTCTTCGATACAGGTAGCGTATACATCGCTTTTATAGGCTATTTCCCTATTATCCACGATTAATTCCATCAGGGTGCCCTTGACAAATTCTTCAGGTTTGTTGCCAGCTACGAACTCACGAATTTTATTAATTGTATTTCGTAATAATTGATAGCCCCTGAAAGATAAAAGATCCAAATGTAGGAAAGTCAATGCCCTTGACCTGTATGTTTTTTCAATAGAGCCAATGCCAAAAGCTCCGTAAAATTCATTATGCCCGGCATAAATCAGAATAGCATCCGGTTCTTCCTTTAAAATATCATCAATATAGTCCAGTAAAGTATAACTGTTTATTGCTGTGATAGCTGTATTGATGACTTCAATATATCTATCCGGGTAACTGTCTTGTAATCGTTCATATAGAATTTTTGAAAACGCCAGGTTCTCTTCGTAAGGAAAGCCAACTACCGTTGAGCTGCCCAGCACAAATATTCTAAAACCATTTTTAGGTTTTTCTTTCCTGAACATATCATGTAGTGGACGAGTATATTGAAACTTTTTAAAATATTTTTTGCCAATCTCAGGATTTACAATCTTATTTTCCTGGTAATTTTTCAATGGATTGTTAATAAACAGGTTAGGATTATCACCATAATTAATCAAACGTAAAAACAACTCAAATAGCAATAGAATTAAGATTGGTAATATTACCAGTACAAAACTAAAAACAACTTTTTTGGATTTAGTAAGCCTGATTTGCTTCTTTGCCTTTTTTTGTTTTGTCATTATTGCTAATTAACAATTTGAGATTTTAGGTTATCTGGTTTAATGCATAGCGCCTGATCGTTTCCGATATACCAACACCCCCTATTAAATAATGCCGGAGCAATTGTTTGCCCCGGCATTATTCGTAAAAATAACCGGAATTTGCCAAATATCTATTGGAAGATCCTACTTATTTCATCAAGATCATCTTTTTGGTCAAAACACCTGTTGAAGTCCGTAACTGGTAGTAATAGATTCCGCTGGTTAAGTCCTGGGCATTAAATGTAATATTGTACGTACCTTGATCCTGAAATCCATCTACCAGCGTAGCTATTTCTCTGCCTAATATATCGCAAACAATCAGCTTTACCTGCTCTCTCTGTTTCAAAGAATAGCTGATCTCTGTAGTCGGATTGAAGGGATTGGGATGATTCTGTGCCAGGCTGAATGCTTGGGGAAGCCGTGCGGTCTCGTTTTTGACAGCATTAGTAGTATCGGTACCCGGGTATCCATCCACACCCGCATTAAAAAGAAAAAGAATCTCGTCATCGGTTAACGCTTTGTCGAAAATCGATATCTCATGAATCCTGCCCACCCAGCAATTATCTGTGGCATAGGTACTAGTACAAAAACGGGCGAAGTTTGGGCTGATATCATAGATGCTCTTAATGTCACCCGTCGCAGGATTGGTCGTCAGCGGAGTGATGCCGACTAATTCTGCGTCATGGTACATCATGAGTTCGCCATCGGTATTGACCTGACAGACAACGTGATACAACTCGTCGTTATTATAATTGCCGTAGGCATCATCATTCACGCCATCTTCGGCATTATATCCTGCTGGCGCACCGGCTGTGAACCAGAAACGCGCGTGACCGTCACCCCGGCGAGCTTGCAGGGCCATCCCATCGGAACCCGTACCGGCACCTTGTCCATCATCGCCAAAAAACCAAACTGTGTTCCACTCGATATTGTACGCGCCATCCGGCGTGAACCAGGCTGCAACCGCAACCTCATCGCAAGTACCACCTATATCAATAGCCCAACCAGGCAAGTCAACCCATGAGTCTCCTATACCTGTATCATTCGCATAGGCGACAAGGTCTCCATCCTCAACAAATACGTTTTCACCGTTAACTTCGCCATGAGCTATACCGACCTTGTCGTCGAGGGTGCCGTCCTCGAAGGTCCATAAGTGAATTAAATTAGCCGAGCCCGGATCAACTTGAGCAAACAAACTTCCAACCAGCAAAAGAAAAATAGGCAACAAATAGTGTAACTTTGTTCTCATATTCACCCCCTTAAAAATATGGTTAACAACTATCAAAAAATCCTATTGAATAGTAGTGACTTTGCACTTAGAATAAAAGCCACTTCTAACTTTTTTTTAACCAAATTGCGCAAATTACTAATATTTTAACACCTGCCAACTTTGCGGCAATATAGATTTATAGCTAATTGATGATATGCTGCTTAGCGGTCTTGAAAAATTTACAGTAAAGAGGAAATATCAACGTAATTGATGAAGCTTGCGAAATTCGCGCAGACCAATTCCTTTGGTCTTTTTAAAATAACGTGAAATATGTTCCACATCGGTAAAATCGAAAAACGAAGCGATGTGAGAAATAGGGAGCTCAGTTTCGATCAGCAATTTGGAAATCCATTCAACTCGCACTTGCCGAATTTCATCGTGAATGGAGCGGTGAATGGTCTTCATAAACCGTTGTTCCAGGGTGCGTCTGCTAACATTGGTTGTTCGTACGACATCTTTAACAAGAATTTTATTTTTTGCGTTTTCCTTGATAAAACGAATTGCCGTGGCAACTTCGGGATCATTGACCGCAAGAATATCCGATGATTGGCGTTGCACAACATGGGTTGGGGAGACAAGTATTTGCTGCCCCTCGATCCTTTTTTCGTCAATCAGTTGATCCAATAATCTGGCAGATTCATAACCGGCAGATTCAACGTTCATGGCAATGCTGGTGAGTGGCGGATATCCGATTTCACAAACCATCGGATCGTTATCAACACCAATCACCGCCACATCCTCGGGCACTTTATAGCCAAGCAGTTTGCAGACCTCCAGAATATGCTGTCCCCGATCGTCATTACTAGCAAATATACCCACGGGTTTTGGCACGGTTTTAAGCCATTTGCTTACATGCTGCTGCTCCCTCTCCCAATCGTCTACCTTGATGTTTTTGGGCGAACGGTAAGCATAAGTCTTGAAACCGGCTTCGTCATTATATTTGCAAAAATATAGTTTCCGGTTATTTGACCATTCAAAATTATCGAATCCGCAGAACGCGAAGTTCTTGAATCCTTTTTCGATCAAGTGCTCGCTGGCCATTTTGGCGATTGCCGCCGAATCAGTTTTAACAACCGGTACATTTTGGGGGCATGTCGAATCATGCTGAACAAGGATGGTCGGAATCTTAAGATCGATTAGCTCGTTCTTAATCAGGGAATCGCGCATGATAATTCCATCCGGTTTCCAGCTGGTTAGATGAGGAATAGAAGATTTTAAACCAATCGGTTCCTTATAAAAAGCCCAGGGACCGTGGAATCTTGAATAGCGGGCAATTCCGATGATTAATTGCCGGCCAAACTCACGCGATGTCTCGACAAGTAAAATAACTCTTTTCATGCTACGTTCATTTTTTTCCATTTAAGGCAACCTTTATAAACGTTATTGGGTATTAATTCAACAGGATGAATTTCCTGGTCTCCCCAAAATTATTAACCATAAGGCGATATAAATAAACTCCGCCTGGAAGTTTGCTCCCATCGAGGGTTACCTCATAATTTCCCGGCTGGCGGACATCTTCAAATAAAGTCATTACTTCCTCACCAAGAAGATTATAAACCTTGAGAGAGATGTAACCCCTCTTTGGTACAGAGTAATCGATCCGAGTTGTTGGATTGAAAGGATTCGGATAGTTTTGGAACAGTTGAAATTCCACGGGTGAAATGGATCCATGATCTCCAACAGCAGAAACAAGCGGTCTAACTCTATAAACCGAAGTGCCCGCAGTGATAAACAATGTTTTGTTATCGCTTTCACCCCAGGCACAGTTGGAGGCTGAGCCGCTCGACGGTAAGTCAATTTTCCCAAGGAACTCTCCTGAAGGTGATATGACCCAAACAGCTGACGAACAGGTACAATAAATATTGCCATCTTCATCTATCTTCATCCCATCCGCATATCCGGTTACCGGAATGGTGTAGAGTAATTGTTTATTTGTTATGGTAGAGTCATCAACGACATCCCATTCATATATTTTATGTACCTGGGAATCATTGACAT
>CAZJIU010000101.1:0-6513 GCA_964546145.1 uncultured bacterium | reverse complement strand
TCAAAAGTCGGGAAATAATAGCTGGCAATGTTGAATGATAGTCGGCGAACCAGGTCACTATTAACTGACATCGGAGAGTCTCATAGATACTCCTAAAAATAACCCGGATGGTTTTTACCATATCTTTTCCAAAACCACTACTATAAATTGATGTAACTCTGCCAATCTTATCAAAGATATTAATATCATCCTGAACGAAGGGAGAAGGAGTTGAGCCAATAATTAATATTTTCAATTTTCTGCTCATTGAAATAATTCCTTTGATCCCATAAAATCATCGCGTGTGACCACTTCTTTGCATCTGGAATTCTTGATTAGGTAATGAACGAATCGAGCCAGCTGTAACAAGGGAATCCAATGCTTCCACCACAGTAAAAAAGTTGCGTAAGGAATATAGAAAAGTTTCCAGATCGGGTATGATGTCGGACTTAGCCATGTTTTCATATTTATCAGGCGATTCAAATTGTGGATATAAACTAATGGAATAATAGAATGAGGTGAAATCTTCTTAATCGAAGTTGCAACCTTATGTTTAATTTCTGCCTCCCAGCACACGGCCATGCGACGGTTCTTCGTCTGCATCAATTTTGCAAACCAGTAATCTTCCTCGCCAAAGAAAAATTTTTCTGTAAGGAATCCTTCATTTTTTATTATCTCTGATTTTATCATTAGAGCACATCCCGTGAGAAAAGTCCTTTCTTTAAATCCTTGATATGGAAAACTTGAGCGAGCTTTTTTTCTACCTGGAAAAGTACGATCCCCCCAGAAAGTCAAGTAACCGCCAATATCCCATATAATACCCGGATTATGATAATAAGTAATGACTGGAGCCCAGGCATCAATCTGTTTTTCTCGTTCTGCTAGATTGAGCAAATTAATTAAAAAGTCCGGTTTAACTTCTGTGTCGTTATTCAATAGCAAAAACCATTTAAAATTATTCACACCTAGAAATTTCAACCCAGTATTGAAAGCTGCCGCATAACCAAGATTTTCGTGGTTTACTAGAATGTCGACAAAACTGAGATCTGTTTGTCTCAGCGGCTGATAATGAGGATTATTTTGATAGGATACTTTATATCTTAATTCCTGCTGGGTGAGGAAATCTTTGATTTGCTCGATGCTATCATCGGTAGAGCCGTTATCGATAACTAAGATAGAGATGGGCAGTTTGTCTGCTGCCTTTAGCAGGGAGTCGAGACAGCAAATCGTGTCGGCAGCGTTATTCCAGGTTGGAATGATGATCGCTGTTTTGATTTGGCTATTAGTAATAGGAATTATTCAGCTCCGTTTTAATTAAGTTCACTCGTAGTAAGCATCAATTTCATGCTTTACCGATTTGACATCATGCGATTCGATAAACATCTTCTCCCAAACTGCAACGCCCAACACAATCCATAAAAAATTATAATGCCAGCGCAGGCGCGGATCGGCCGGATAATTCAAAATCCGCCGAATGTATTCGTAATTGAAAATCCCCTGTTGCCAAATGAATTCACGCGTCAGCACTCTTTGGGAGATTATTTTCAAATCCCTGTTGAATTGCTCGTAGGGATTGACGGTGAAACCCCATTTCTTCTTACGCAGAATTTTCGGCGGCAAGAATGGTTCCATGGCTTTGCGAAAAAGACCTTTTGTCTGACCGCTCTTCATTCTCATCCTGGCAGGAATCGTAAAAGCAAATTCTACCAGGTCACGATCCAGAAATGGCACCCGCAGCTCCAAACCGTGCGCCATGGACATGCGATCTTCAGTCAGAATATAGTCGTTCAGCATCTTGGAATGAAATTCCACATAGGCAATGGCGTCCAGCGGCGGCAGATCGCGACAAGCTGCGAAAATCGGATCGAACCAGGTATGCGTCAACTCCGGCAGCGTCTGTAAATATTCCGGCTGGTAGATTTCCTTTGCAAATCTCCGATCATAGTCCCAGCAATTACGCAGTATCAGGTAGAATCTCTCCAGATCACCAACCGAAAACAACATCTGCAAACCGCGCCGGTATTCGTCCCATTTGAGGATTTTGGAGGCATTCTGCGCCGCAAAGAGTAAGGCGCTGACCGCATCAAACAAGGATTTCTGCAAAATTCCCGTTCGATTTTTCAACCATCTGCGCAAAATCCATAAATATCGGTAAATATCATACCCGATAAATATTTCGTCGCCACCCAGTCCGCCCAACGCCACTTTCAGATTTTTTGAGACAAAGTCCGATAGGTGAAAACCCTGTAGAAGGTTGATTTTCGGTTCCTCGGCGTGCCAGATGGTTTCCGGAAAATTTTGTAACGGCGCCACTGTCAGAGCGGTGGTGGTATGTTTTGTGCCAAACTTGCGGGCGATTACTGCCGCATCGTCAAATTCGTCGGTCGTCTCATTGAATCCGAGGGTAAAAGTATTGATGGGGCTGATTTTCTCTGCCGCCATCATCGCCACCAGCGCTGATGAATCCATACCGCCCGACAGATAAACTCCCAGCGGTACATCGCTTAACAGTTGACGCTTGACGGCTTGTCGCAGATAAAAACGAATGCCCTCGATTGCCGCATCTTCAGTAAGGTTGAAATTCAGATTGACCGGCAGTTGATAGTAGCTTTTAATAGTGATTTTAGCATCCTGATAAACCAGGTATGATGCCGGCGGCAAACGGTAAATGCTTTTGATCAGAGTTTCATCGTTCTGATTATAGCGTAGATTCATCTGGCAATGTAAAGCCTGGCGGTTGATTTCACGCCGCACCGTGGGGTGAACGAGAATCGCTTTGTACTCCGAAGCAAACAGAAGCGTCGAGCCGTTCGACCAATAGTGCAGTGGTTTGACGCCGAAATGATCGCGCACCAGAAGCAATCGCGCATTCTTTTTGTCATAGATAGCAAAGGCGAAAATGCCATTCAAACGGTTAAAATAATCGAGCCCGAACTCTTCAAACCCATGCAATACAACTTCGGTATCCGTTTTGGTGTAGAACTGATATCCCCGTTGCATCAGTTCGGCGCGCAGTTCCGGGAAATTGTAAATCTCACCGTTGAAAATGATGGCGATCGTTTTATCCTCATTATAGATAGGCTGGTCGCCGGTTTGCAGATCGATTATCGACAGGCGACGATGGCCGAGACTGACCTTACCATCCTGATAAAAACCGACCTTTTCGGGACCGCGATGCCGCAATAAATCCGTCATCTCGGTAATCAGTCGATGATTTTTCTCGTTCTGGTCAACTATTCCGCAAATACCGCACATTTCTTATAACCTGACTAACAATAAGCTATTAAAATTGAAGGTGAATTATAATTTTCCATTATCTGAAAATAGAAAATAATTATTTCTATAAGCATTCATACTTAATCGTAAACACTTGAAACTACATAGCTAATCTTTTCTATATCATTCGTCGCTAATTCAGCGTACATTGGTAAAGATAAAAACTGGTCTGATAGGCGTTCAGAAACTGGTAGGTCTCCTTGTTTATATTGCAAATGAGCGTAAGCCGGTTGCAAATGCAGTGACAATGGATAATGAATGCCGAAAGAAATCTTATGGGCTTTCAAGGCGTCTATTAATTTCTGTCGCCGATCGGTGACAATGGCATAAATATGATAGACATGTTTTTTGTTTGGATTCATTTCCGGGAGACTAATCGGCAGGTGATTTAATAAAGACCAATACTTTTTGGCAATGTTGATCCGTTGGTCTGTCCACTGCAGTAAATAGCGCAGCTTGACGTCAAGGATCGCGGCTTGCAGGGAGTCCAGGCGGTAGTTATAACCTTCAATTTGATGGATATATTTTTCCTGGCGTCCATGATTGGCCAAAAGTCGAGCTCTTTCGTACAGAGCCGCATCATTGGTGCCCAGTGCTCCGGCATCGCCGTAAGCGCCCAGGTTTTTTCCGGGATAAAAACTAAACGTAGCAATATCTCCAAAAGTGCCGACTTTTTGACCCTTGTACTCCGCCAGATGGGCCTGAGCACAATCTTCAATAATTTTCAAATCATACTTTTTAGCCAAACCAACAATCCGGTCCATCTCGCAGGGATTGCCGTGTAAATGAACTACCACAATCGCCCTGGTCTTAGGCGTTATCAGGCTTGCCAGCGAGTCGCAATCTATATTATAGGAAGCCGGATCGATATCAGCAAAAACCGGTCTGGCACCAACCTGCCGCAAGGTCTCCGCCGTGGCAATAAAAGTCATTGTGGGGACTATTACTTCATCACCGGGTCTTATACCGAGTACTTCATAAGCCAGGTGAAGGGCCGCGGTGCCACTGGCCAAACCCAGCATATATTTCAGATGCTGAGCCTTAGCGAAATTTTTCTCAAAGATGCCTACCTCAGGACCATTTATAAACTTATAGCCGTGAATGACATTGAAAATGGCCGCGTCTATCTCCGACTGAATTTTCCGGTATTGAGTTTCCAGATCCATAAAAGGTATCATGAACAGCCCCTGAATTATAAATCTCTGATCTTTCGAGCCGGATTTCCAGCGTAAATCCCGGCCTGTCGGATATCCTTTGTCACGACCGAGCCGGAGCCAATGACAACCCGATCAGCTATTTTAACCGGTAATATCGTTGCATTGGTACCAATAGATACATGCCTGCCAACAGTGGTTGGCTTCCACAATTCTCGTTTACCGCCGGCCGGAGCTCCCGTTTTGAAAGTATCATTGACAAATTTTACACCATGCGAAATGAAACAATCGTCTCCAATGACAACCAGTTCACAAATAAAGGCATGCGACTGAATTTTACAGCGCCGACCGATTTTAACTCCCTTCTGGATCTCTACGAAAGGACCTACGAAAGTATCATCGCCTAACTCACATTCGTATAAATTACACGGCTCGATGATGACCACATTGACGCCACATTTTATATCGCGTATTCCGATTCTCTTTATTATTGGTTCAGCCATATTTACTTTAATTCACTTCGGGAATAAATGTTTTCAATAATTCGCACGACTTTCAATCCTTCAATGGCATTGGTGGCGATTGTGTCGCGACCGTTTAACACATTCACGACATTTTCGTAAACCTTATCGTGGTTTGACATTGATCCCTGATAAAAGCCATAGTCATTGGCTTTGTTGATTGGCACGACATTCTTAAAAGTATAATTTTCAATATTCTGATATTCCAGAGCGTTTAAATACTGCCCGCCGATTTTTACGGTTCCGTTTGAACCGAATACAGTGATGGAACCTTCCATATTTTTCTGATAGCTGTTAACCGTGTAATTGATCGTTCCAATGGCGCTATTCAAAAACTCAATCAGGATAGCGCCAGAATCTTCAAATTCAATATCAGGGTGCAGATAGTTTCGAAGTAACACTTTCACATTCTTAAAATCACCAAATAACCAAACTAAAAGATCAACAAAATGACTGAATTGAGTAAAAAGAGTGCCGCCGTCTTTTTCAAGTTGCCCTTTCCAATCAGACTGCTTGTAATACTCCTCGTTCCTATTCCAGAAACAGTTTAACTGGACATAGAAAATTTTCCCCAATCGATTTGCATCAATGACCTTTTTTAACTCTACCACCGGGGGATTATATCGGTTCTGCTTGACAATAAAAAGGCGCCGGTGGGCCTGTTCGGCCGCGTAAATCATATTTTCACAATCAGTGACAGAAAGCGCCATCGGTTTTTCGCATAAAACATGTTTTCCAGCTTTCAGGCTCTTGATCGAATGCTCGGCATGCAGATAGTTGGGAGTGCAAATAGAGACAACATCCAGGTTTGGTTCATTTTTCAAGAGATGATCAATCTCGAAATAGGGACGGCAATTGTATTTTTCGGAAATTGCCAGCGCCGCCGCTTCTTTAATGTCACAGACCGCGGTCAATTCTCCCAATCTGTGAATATGTTCGGCATGTCGTTGCGCGATCCGACCACATCCAACTATGGCAAATTTTATTTTCTTCAATTAAGAATTCCTTCTACTCAATTATATTGCAATTATTATGATTGCGGATAAAATAGTATCAGCCCGGTGGATTATACATTATTTTAATGAAAACTCGACTCCCGGCCGAATTTCTTCCTGATTGACCTTTTCAAAAAACCTATTGCCTACTCGTCATTAAAATTAGTGAAATTTGTTTAGTAAACAATTGAAAAGATAATATAATCTGAATCAAGGTCGTTTATGGCAATCGTCAAAAATTTCAGCCAGCTTGCGGGTCAGATTTCGGCGGGTAAAATTCTTTATATATTCCTCGTTAATTTCAACCGCTGATTTATCCATTTGCCATTTTTCATATAACTCTAGTAGATAACGGGCGGAACCCGCAATGTTATCGTATTCAAACATTTTGCCGGCATGCGCCTGATGCAGAATTTGGGCGGCATCTCCCTGAGTAGGTCCGTAAGCCAGAATCGGTTTACGGCTGGCTAAATAATCATACATTTTATAATTGATCACTCCTCCCTCAGGTGTCACATGAATAAAAAGTAAAAGTAAATCGGAGGCAACAAGGTGTTGTCTGACTTGCTCCGCCGGCATATAGGGAAG
>CAZJIU010000100.1:0-6805 GCA_964546145.1 uncultured bacterium | reverse complement strand
GTTCAGGAAGAGCAATATTAATTGTGTCGCGGACATCACCGTGAGTAACTACAGTGTAATGGGTCGACTTTTTTTCCCCACTTGCCTCTTCCTGTTTCAGGTGAGCCTTTTCCTGCTTGATTCGCGCTTCTTCTTGTTTAATTCGCTTTTCTTCCTGCTTGATCCGAGCTTCATTCTGCTTCACCTGTTTTTCGATTTCGGATGCTTTCCGCACCACAAATTTTTCCAGCCGGTCAAAATATGAGAGTGGTGAGAAAAATACAGCCCCGAATCCATCGAGATACATACCGTGCGTCTGAACCTTGAAACTGAGGAATTGGCGATTGGATTCCTGTCCCAATGATTTGTCCAGAATTCGCTCCATGATGTCAATATCATGATCCTGATCTTTTTCGTATATCCGATTGATTTTGACCAGACTGCGCAATTTAGTTTCGTTGGTTTTTCCCCGCCGGAAATCCTGAAGCTCGGAAATACCGACACAGGTTTGCAGGCGGACCGGAACCTGGAGTTCTTCATCGTAATCACCAATGAAGGTTGATTCATTATTATTAATATTGACACAGATTCGATCCGATTCTTTTAAGGATTTTACCATACTGGCATAATCAAGGTAAAATTTGGTCAATAACTCTTCGGTTTTTTTAAGACTTTTTTTGAGCTCCTCGGCTTGTTGTTCTGTGGTTTCGGCATTCTTTTTTTTCTCGTCAATATTCAGTTGCAGTTCGCCACGCTCGTCACGATTAATCCGAACTCTGGGAATTTTATCTAAACTCGTGGATATCAGGTAGGAGAGTCCAACAAGTCCGTTACTTTCGGAGTTAAAAATAATACCGAATCCGTCCAGATAAATTCCTTTGACATGATCACTGCTGTTGAAGAGAAATGGACTTTCTTTGACGATTAACTGATCCAATACACCTTCTAAGATCTCGATATCCTGATCGATTTTCTCTTTTTGCTCGGGCGAAACGACACCAAATAATTTTGTCGTTAAGAAAATAGACAAAATAAGCGCAAGTGATATTAGGGTAACAAAGAAGTCTCTAAACTTATTCATTGGATGTCTCCTTTCATTTGCAGTTGATGGTTTAATTTCCTTCCCGTAACTCATCCCGCTGCTCCTGATTCTGTAGATTAACATATTGGATCAATGTGCCCAGAGCCCGGTCAGTTTGATCGATCCGCCGCGTAGTCCCATATTGGACCTGCGCCATTGCGTTACTGACCAACCGCAAATCATTTTGACGTTTTCTCTCGATTTCGTTAAAGAAGGCATCTAACATGACCGCTGTTTCAATTTTACTCCGTCGAGAATACTCCTCTAAAATAGCTGTTACCAACTGGTAATTTTCCTGTCGCAGATTATCCAGATCAGTTTGGGTAGCGAGATTTGTCGTTGGTGGCTGGGATTTTTGACCCAGCAAGCTTGATTCGAAATCGAATTGACCCTGACCGATGTGAATCCGGGTATTAATAAGTGCCAGCAATACCAGTGCGGTAGCGAGTGCCAGACCTAGACGATAGGGCGTTTTATAAGACTTAAGTTGTTTGAGAAGTTCCCCAAGTCGCGATGCTGGTTGAGTCACAAATGTCAGATTCACACCGGGTTCGACGTCTGGCCATTGGGCTAAAGTCTGTGTCGTTGCCTTGAGAGTTGCAAATTTGGTTCGGCACTCGGAACACTTTCCCAGGTGATTTTTCAGGATTTTAAGATCATCCCGGGTGATTTCATCATAGATGGCATCCATCATTAACAAACGATATTCTTCACATTTCATAACCTAAATCCTCCCGGTCTAAGCCCCACTGTTTTAATATTTTTTGTAAGGCTTCCAGACCGCTATACATTCTTGATTTTATGGTATTAATCGGGGTTTTTAATATTTCAGCAATCTCGACAAATTTCAGATCGTGATACTGCTTCATGATGATTACGATCCGCTGCTCTTCGGGAATGGACATTAGGGCACGGTGGAGTAATCTAGTTAGTTCTTCTTTTTGAACATATTGTCCGGGACTGTGAGAATGGTCGGCTAGAATTACCCGATCTTCGCGATCATTGGCATTGTCATTTTGCAGCGAATCGGCAATCGAAAATGTGTGGTATTTCTGCCGTTTTAATTCATCTTTGCATAAATTGGCTGCAATCTGATAGAGCCACGCTGCAAATTTAGTCTGGTCCTTGAGTTTGCGGATACTTTTAAAAGCGCGGATAAAGCACTGTTGCATGGTATCTTTAGCCTGATCGGCATCACCGAGATAGCGATAAGTGAAATTGTAAATCGGTTTTTCATAGCGCCAGACCAGCGTATTGAAGGCTGCTGCGTTGCCTGCGATAAAGTCTTGAATTAAAAGTTCGTCGTTCATAACATTCTGTAAGACTGCTATAATCTAAAAAAAGTTTTAAATGAGTTGTATTTTTTATTTGATTGAAACAGTTGGTGTCTGGGATTGAATCTGTTTTAGATTATGAAAAGCCACTTTTCTAATTAGCCATTCGTTAAAACGCCAGGGCAGGAAGCGATGGATGAACGTCCGGATTTTTGCAAAAGGACCACAAATATTTCGAAATGCCGGTTTTTTTGCATTGATCAGATGTTCGATTAAGCGTACTATTTCCATTGGGTCGCTTTTTAACGTTTGATTTTGTTTGAGGTATCGTTCATATAGCTGGCGAGTATAAGGATAGTTAGGACTCTGAGAATTATTGGCTTTTTCGGCGAATCGGGTATTGGAGGTCAGGATTTCTGTTGGATATGGTCCGGGCTCAACCAGTAAAACCTTAATTCCGTGCAATCGCAGCTCTTGCCGCAGACATTCGGAAAAACCTTCTACTGCCCATTTACTGGCATTGTAGGCACCCATGCCCGGGGTGGTGGTTAATCCGGCAGTGCTGGAAATATTGATAATCCGTGCAGCCGGGCTATTCCTAAGTAATGGTAGTGCAGCCCGGGTGACATTGAGTACACCAAAGAAATTCGTCTCCATCTGATCCCGAAATTCCTGGTCACTTAGGTCTTCGAAAAAACCACCAATCCCATAACCGGCGTTGTTTATCAGGACGTCCAGCTGCCCGAACTTTTTTTCAACCTCGCTGAGACAATTAGCAATGGAATCAGGTTTGGTGACGTCCATTTGGAGCACAGTTATAGGTAGATTATCTTTGTTTATTTGGTCGTCCAATTTAATCCGTTTGGCTAAATTGCGCATCGTGGCAATAACCTGATGACCTTTCTTTGCCAGGTGAATGGCACTTAAAAATCCAAATCCGCTGGAGCAGCCGGTAATCAGAATTATTTTTTGGTTTATCCTATATTTCATCATGTTCCTTTCTAATTGCCGCGAAATTTTAATCCCATTTTCCGGGTTAATCAAGAATTATGTGGACAATTTTCCAGTAGTGTTTTAGTTTTAGGCGTTTTTCCCATGAATATTTTTGAAATGAAAGCGAGGATTTATGCCGGAACCGCAATTTGCTAAGAAGAATCCCCTGAAGGAGATCACCGAACCGTTTATTAATCTGATTCGAGCGCCGCGCGCCCTCTGGGGCATCAATTTATCCTATTTGCTGGAAGGATTGACCTATTTTGGGGTACTGGGTTTGCTGGCAATTTTTTTCAATAATTATTTTGGGCTGAACGATATTGATGCCGGTCGGATGGTTGGCATCTTGACTGCCGGGATTACTTTAAGCATGCTCTTTTTGGGTGGCACGGTTGATTGGATTGGGGTTCGCAAAGCCCTGCTAATTGCCCTGAGCAGTATGCTGTTTGGCCGGCTGATCTTGACACTTGCACCGACGCTTGGATACAGTGGTCTCTGGGCTTCGGCTCACTGGTTAGCGATGCTGGGAATTCTGGGCATAATTCTGGGATACGGCATTTATCAACCGGCTTGTTATGCAGCAGTAAAACAATTTACTACCAAGAAGACCGCGGCGATGGGCTTCGCCATGCTGTATGCAATCATGAATCTCGGTGGATTTTTGCCGGGTTTGATTTCGCCCCCGATTCGCCACCGTTTTGAAATTACCGGTGTCTTTTGGGTTTATGTCGTCTTAACGATTGCCGGTATAATAGTTGTCGTCTTTATCCTTTCCAAACAAACCGTGCGACTGGCGCTGGAGAATGCCAAGCGGGATAAGTCTGAAAGCGAAGAGGCTGAAGATGATGCAATGGCAAAGATGACGACCAAAGAGAAATTCGCCTACTATCTGAAAAATTTCCCGATCCGCGATGCCCGTTTTATGTTTTTTATTTTTATCCTGATCCCGGTGCAAACTTTGTTCGCGCATAACTGGCTGACCTTACCCCAATATTTCAGCCGGGCGTTTAGCGGGGTGGTCGCGAATAATTTTGAGTTTTTTGTTAATTTCAATCCACTCCTGATTTTTATCCTGACGCCTATGGTTGCAGCGCTTACTTCCCAGAAAGATACCTATAAGATGATGATTCTGGGAACCTTTGTCATGGCCTCGCCAACTTTCCTGTTGGCACTTGGTCCGAATCTTTTTACCGTATTTGGTTACTTGATCATTATGACGATTGGTGAAGCCATGTGGCAGCCCCGTTTCCTGCAATGGGTTGCCGAGATTGCCCCGAAAGGAATGACCGGAATTTATATGGGAATCGGACAATTTCCATGGTTTCTCACCAAAATCATCACCTCGCTCTATTCTGGTTGGTTTCTGATGCACTATTGTCCCGCAGGAGTCGCACCTGAACAGACTCGGACGGAACAAATGTGGCTGATGTATGGTTGTATAGCTGTCATTAGTCCATTGGCATTATTGGTAGCAAGACGCTGGATGGGAAAAGGGCTTGAAAAGAAACAGGGTATGAAGTAGAGTTGTGATAATAAATTGTTATTTCAACAGATTGAATTCTTGTATTTTTAGTTTAAATTGAATTAAATCCTCGCAGGGGCAGAATCAGATGAAACCTAAAATAGTAGTTGTCGATGATGATAGGCTAATTTGTGAATTATATGCGGAACATCTCATCCAAAATGGTTTTATGGCGTATACCGCCTTTTCAGTCCGGGAAGCTCTGGACAGAATTAAACGCCATAAACCGGACTTGGTTTTAACCGATGTCATCATGCCCAAAGAAACCGGATTTGACCTATATAAAAAAGTAAAGCTACTTAGTCCCGAGCTCCCCATAATTTTTATGACCGGCTATGAAAGTGATGAAAACACTTACGTATACTTAAACAAAATTGGTAAAAAGTGGATCACAAAACCGGTCGTGCTGGGAGAGCTTTTAGAGTTAATTCGCTCGGAATTAAAAAAATAAATGCTATATTGATTTGGATTTGATTTTCCCGTGAATGAGGATAAACCCGATTATCTTAGGATGTTTTGAGTATATCTTATACTTTGGATTCTGATATTCTTTCACTATTGTTAGAAGATCGTTTTTTCAATCCCTGGGAAATCATTCTTTTTTTATCCAGAAAAATAGATATATTTTATTCTGCTTAGGTAGTAGGTTTATTTTTGACTGAATTTAAGAATAGTTTTCCAAATTCATTACTGACCTCCCGCCAGATCGAGCGACCAGAAGATATCCGGGGCGCTTTTTTCCGAGATCAGACGGCTATTATTCATTCGCTTGCCTTTCGTCGGCTTAAGCATAAGACCCAGGTTTTTTTCTCTCCCGATAACGACCACATCTGCACCCGGATCGAGCATGCCCTCCACGTAGCCTCAATTTCAGCCACAATCTGTAAAGCTCTGGACTTAGATCAGGAGCTGGCTCAGGCTATTGGTTTGGGACACGACCTTGGGCATGCACCCTTTGGACATGCCGGTGAAATGGTGCTGAAGAAGATGATGCAGAATGCACCTTTTATTCATGAAATTCACAGTCTGCGAGTTGCCGACAAACTGGAGAATTATGGCAGAGGTCTTAATCTTACTTACGCAGTTCGGGATGGTATTATTGCCCACTGTGGCGAGGTTGATGAGCAATTTATCGAAATTGCTCCTGTGCCAAATAAGCTGGAACATCTGACCCGCCAGCCTCAGAAGCCGAGCACCTGGGAAGGTTGTGCCGTTAGGATAAGTGACTCTATTGCCTATCTTGGTCGGGATCTGGAGGATGCCATCAAAGCCAACCTGATAACAACTCAGGATATTCCCCAAAATGTTCAAAAAGTATTGGGTATCCGAAATAGTGATATTATTAATAGGCTGGTATACGATGTGATTGACTGGTCAAAATCCAATAATAAAGTCGGTTTTTCGGCGGAAATGTTTGGAATTGTTCGTGAATTCAAGGAATTCAGCCGAATCAATATTTATCACAATCCTAAAATGAGTTACTGGAATTCCTATGCACGAACTGCTCTCACGGCAATTTATGAATATCTCAATCAGCTTTTTGATAAATTTCAAACCGATTGGCAAGCCTATACCGCCAGTAATACGGCGCTGGATAATAAATTTGGCAATTATATAAAAGCCCTGGAGAATGTCTATGCCGCTATCAATTTCAATAAAGATGTCATCTTGCGGGACTATATTGCCGGGATGACAGACAGTTATGCGCTGCACTGTTTTGAAAATATTTTAACCACCGGCACCTCGGGCTTATAAAGTAAAAATTTAAAACTGAAACGACGACCTTCCCGATAGATTGGGTGACTCTCCCAGTTTAGTCATTACTATTTACATTGGATCTGTGGAGCTGGATCCCGATAGATCGGGAAACCGACGACCTTCCCGATAAAATCGGGACGTTTTCCCAGCTGAGCCTTTACAATTAAAATTGGATTTGTGGAGCTGGATCCCGACAAG
>CAZJIU010000099.1:0-6895 GCA_964546145.1 uncultured bacterium | reverse complement strand
TCCTGTTTTGGGAGCAGGCTGGGAGCATTGCGACAAGAATTTTCAATTTTTACATAAAGATTTTCGAGCTGCAACCAGTAATTTCACACAACGGGTGATGTATTATAAAACTCTACCGGTTAATCAATTCCTCTTTTATTTATGTTTTTTAATAACTCAATCATTATATCCCCAGGTGAACGATTCGACTCAAATTTCATATAATCAACAGGAATTTTATTTATATCCCCAAACACTTGAGGAGTTACCGGTCATCCCTTCGCCTTATACAATAAAAGATGGAACTGAAATTGTACTTGCCTGTACCAAGGATAAAAAATATGCGCTTATCCCGGTGACGGTCGAAAATGGAACACCTCTGCATTATAGCATAAGAGTCAAGAGTGTCCTTGGCAAAGATCGACAACTGCAAGTAGATTCCGGCGATTTTCCGACGCTTGCCAAAACCGGAATTCATTCCGAATCAGAGTTGGCTGGTAAGGAAATGATTACTGGTTTTCCTGTATCTCTAATCACCTATATCGGTCGGCCGGGTAGATTTTCGTATGCCGGTTTCATGGCCAATGACGAGGACATTATTTCTGTTTTGAAAGGTGATAATCGGCTGGTTACGACATTGGGTCTCACTCATCCACAGATGGCTAAACCTCTCTTTCAAGTTTGGAATATTATCCTGAAAGAAATCGAGCTTGGGAAGTGGGCAAGATTTTGGGATAACATTCAGGATTTCTTTTATAATGGGCGAAAGGTAGTGCTTACCGCTCACGGTACAAAGGGATGGCAGATTTCCATATTTCAGGATGAAATTCAGGGCAGTTTTGACATTGCCGTTCAGAGTGATTTATCGGCGGAAGAGAAATCGTTTTTAAAAGAAAAGTATCCCCAGCTCACTGCCGATCAAATGACTATACTAATCGAAAAGCTTTCAGTTATCCACTTTAGCGAGATGTTGCCCTATTACATCATGCGGTATGGTTTTTATGAAGGACATACCGATTATAGAAGCGATCCAATCACCATTGCATTTATTTTTGGTTTGAGAGACTTAGAAGAGATCGAAAATGTATTTCATGGTAACTTAGATCAAGTCCTGACAAATCATTTTACCAATGAAACGAGCACTGATTAATTAACAAGTAATACTATTATCAAATTAGATTTGGATTTTATTACCGGTGTATGGGATCGGGAAATTCATGGTAAAGGTGGTAATGCCGTGTTCAGTGCCCAGTATCAGCTGCAAAATGGATTTGGGATGATATTGAAGGGCAGCTGGAAATCTGCTGGCTACTTGGTTGGGCGAAGAGAAGACGAATCCCCGTTGCTCTTAGTTGGCGGCTCCTACTCATTTTAAATTTCGGTGCATATAACAAATTTTTCTTTTAAAAAGGAATGATCATTTGATAGAAAATTCTCACTATTAATTGTAAATATTTTGATTTTCTGAAATCTGTTATTAATATATCAATGTGTTAGAACAATTCACTAGATTGGGAATTAGTTTTAATGGTTGATTTCTCTGATTCAGTGAAGTGCTTCATGGTCTTTCTCTATTTTCAATAGCCAGAAAATACAACGGCTTTGTGAAAATTTTATAGGAGGTTGAATGATGAAGGTACTCAAATCATTTTTAGTATTTTTATTTTTAATATGTGCAGTCGAAGCTACCATTATTAGGATACCTGCAAATCAACCGAGTATTCAGTCGGGAATTAATACTGCTAATAACGGGGATACCGTTTTAGTTGCGCCGGGAATTTATGTTGAGAATATTGATTATAAGGGAAAGAGTATCGTTGTAGGATCCTGGTTTCTGACAACCGGTGATACCTCATATATCTCGCAAACGGTGATTGATGGGAATAGAACCGGGAGCGTTGTATCTATTATGGCGGGAGATTCAATGTCAGTATTATGCGGATTTACAATTACTCACGGGAAATCAGATTTAGGCGGAGGAATTTCTTGTTTCAATTCAAGTCCAACATTGTCCAACTTGATAGTAACCGAAAATACTGCAACTCAGGGAGCGGGAATTAACATAACTAACTCAAAAATGAAATTGCTTAACTCAGTAATTACCGAAAATAGAGCTGAGTTATTTGGTGGTGGTTTACATGGTTCTGAGTCATTTCCGCTTTTATCAAATGTTGTTATTACAAGTAATATTGCGGAAGGATCAGCCGGTGGTTGTATATTTTATAGTTCAAGACCTTATCTTAAAAGTGTTACTGTAAAAAAGAACGTTGCCTATTATGTTTGTGGTGGTGTCGGATTGCACTTTTCAAATGCCGTATTCGATTCGGTGGAACGGTGCAACATTTATCAGAATTATGCCGGGCGGGGATGTGATATTGATTATTTCAACCTTGATGAGGGGAGTTCTGGTATCACACTCTATGCCGATACTTTTACCGTGATAAATCCGACCGATTATCATGCATATCGGATTAATAAGTTTGATATTCTGCATGGAAAAATACAGCAATCCAACGCAGATCTATATGTTAGCCTTTCCGGATCCGATGATAACAGCGGCGAATCTCCTGATATGCCGCTGCGAACAATATCCTATGCTCTATCCAAGATTTACGCCGATAGCCTGAATCCGCACTGCATCTACATTTCCGCAGGAGTTTACACTCGGTCTCAAGGGGAATATTTTCCATTGAATATGGTTGATTATGTGTCTTTGAAGGGAATCAGTGCCGATAGTGTGATTTTAGATGCTGAGGGAATAACTGGTGTTATAAGTTTTAATTCCAATATTGGTAATAATATAGAAGACCTGTGTTTGACAGGAGGATATCGCTACCAAGGTGGTGGTATTTGTTGTGAAAACTCGAGTCCGAATTTGATTAAAATAGCCATAACCAGAAATATTGCTATGTCCTGCGGCGGCGGAATGGTTTGTTCCGAATATTCATATCCGGTATTGAAAAATTGTACGATCAGCAATAACTTGGCAAATGGTGGTTTAGGCGGCGGAATTGTCATGTTCCAATCTTGTGCAAATTTACTTAATACGATTCTGTGGGATAATTTGCCCGATGAGATTTACTTTTTCGGTACGGGATATGATGAAAGTTGTGTGGAATTTTCATATACCGATGTTATGGATAGTACAAATAGAGTCGTTACCAATAATAATGGCGACGTCTATTGGCATGATGGTAATTTTAATTTGAATCCGCTCTTCTGTAAGCCTGATAGCAGTATTTACTCTCTGGCAGAGAATTCTCCCTGTATTGGAGCTGGAAAGAATGGCGTAAATATTGGTGCCTTATGTGTTGGCTGTGATGCCCTGGAAATAGAAAACGAGCAGATCGTATTACCTGATAAATTCGAACTCTATCAGAATTACCCTAATCCATTCAATCCAATAACGACTATTTCCTTTTGTTTGCCTAAGATAGAAGTAGTAAAACTGTCAATTTATGATATTAATGGGCATTTAGTTGAAACTCTCGTAAATAAACGAATGGGACCTGGTTATCATTTAGTAAAATGGAATGGGGAAAACTTTAGTTCTGGCATCTATTTGTATAAAATAATTGCTGGTAATTATACCGCAACCGGTAAATGTTTATTATTGAAATAAGAGACAGATTGCACTCTTTTAAGTGATTTTGGGAAGAAAAAGCCGGTAAGAATCCAGCGCTCTATCCAATCTTAAACTTAAACTAACAATATCCTCATCATATTTCTGCCTTTATTGGGTATCATCCTCAATATAAAGTAAGCAATTTTCTCCAGATAATTTTTTATCATCAATAAATGGAAAATGCTCTTGCAATAAGAACTGATACGTGTTACAATACCACATGGTGATTAATTCGGGAAAAATAGGAGAAGTCACATGACTGGAAAAAGAATCGGTTACTTTTTGATTGTTCAAGTAATTGTGTTGTTGACTTTTGCTTATGGTGATGACAATGTCGTCGTCAACCCCGGTTTTGAAAGTGGGAAGGAAGACTGGTTTGACCGCACCTGTTCCATTGAAGTTGTTTCCTGGCCGGTTCATAGTGGTCGGGGCAGTGGCAAAGCCTTCAATCGTCTGCAAAACTGGCAGGGTATCAAGCAATCTCTCTTTGGTAAAATGATAGATGGAAAAACATACAAAGTGTCCGGCTGGGTGAGGCTCGACAATGCTGCCAGCGATGTTGTTGCGGTAACTTTTGAACAGCAGGATGACAGCGGCACGCAATATATCGGTGTCGCTAATGCTACTGCCAATGATACCAGCTGGATTCAACTTTCCGGTGAATTCACCTTAAAAGTTAGTGGGACATTATCGGTACTGGATGTCTACTTTGAAGGTCCTGCACCGGGTATCAATTTTTACATTGATGACGTTGTTGTTTACGGTCCTGAGGTGAATGCGCCTGAAATTATTCCCCCAAAACCTAAAGGGACAGGACAAATTGATGTTGCCAAGCGTCATCAGAAAATTGAAGGTTTCGGCGCCTCGGCAGCGTACTACACGAAGAATTTTATCAATCATCAGAAAAAAGATGAATTATGCAACTTGCTTTTCAAAGATCTTGGCCTTGATATACTGCGAATTAGAAATAATTATGATATAGAGCCCAATTCCTTGAATGAAACTGTAGAAATTATCAAGTGTGGCGAAGCAGCTCTCGGACGCGACTTGAAAGTCATGATCTCTTCATGGTCACCGCCAGCTGCTTTAAAAAGTAATGGCAAGTTAATCGGCGGAACGCTTAAAAAAAGTAATGGTAAATTTGTGTACGATGAATTTGCCAAGTGGTGGTATGAGAGTGTAGTCGCTTATAATAAAGCTGGTGTGAAAGTGGATTATATCAATCTTCAGAATGAGCTCGATTATGAGGCACCCTGGGAATCATGCAAGTTCACACCCACGGAAACAATGGATTCAACTCTGGCGGCTTATGATATTGCCTTTGAAACAGTCTATCAGAAGTTGCATCAGGATCTGGGACTAGCTATGCCGAAAATGCTTGCTCCCGAGTCCTCAGGCTTGGGTAATGCTAAGCCTTATATTGAGAATATAAAAGACTTATCTCATGTCTACGGTTTTGCGCATCATCTTTACGACTGCAGTGGATGCGGCCAAGCTCCCGACAGGTTCATTCCGCGAATGGTTAGTTTGCGGAATTTTATTGAGCAATATGGCAATAAACCGATATTTCAGACCGAATTTGAGGAAGAGCCAGGCACCTGGAGCGATGCCCTCAATATTGCACTTTTAATTCACAATTCATTGACGATCGAACAAGTTTCCGCCTATCTGTACTGGGATCTATTCTGGGCTCCGGGAACTGCACTACTAAGCATTAACGATTCGGCTTCCTACACTATTAAACCTACTTACTATACCTTCAAGCAGTATTCGGCGTTTATCAATGCCGATTGGCAGCGGGTAGAAGTCTCGAACGATAATACCGGTCTGAGAATTTCGGCTTATATCAGCCCGGATAGTCAAAAACTAACTGTCGTTATTATTAACCTAACTCCTGATATTGATATATCTCTTGATCTTGGGATTAAAAATTTCTCCTTTGCCAGTGGAGAAATCTATCGTTCCAGCCCGACCGAAAATTGTATTCGCGTTGGCAGTTATAATAAAAAAGCCCTATTGAAACTGCCGGCAAATTCAGTCACGACTCTGGCACTTGTCACCGGTAAGAAATGATCTACTTATTGAATAAATGATCCTCTGATAACAGAACAAAATCAGAAAAATTGTTAGATATGATAAAAATCTTATATTTCATTATTATGTCATCAGATTTTGAAATTTTTACCAGATTGGAGATTCCAAAGGAGAGTTAATAATGGAAAAGGTAATTAGTGAGTTAGAACAAAAAGCCCGCTTACTCAGAATCAATATTGTCAAAATGGTTGGTGTTGGTCAGAAAGGTCATTTGGGTGGATCGTGTTCTTTAGCCGAGATTGTGGCGGCACTTTATTTTTATAAGATGAAATACGATCCCGATGATCCACGATGGGAAGATCGTGATAGATTGCTGCTGAGTAAAGGACACGCGGCTTTGGTACAATATGCGGCGCTGGCAGAAATTGGCTATTTCCCCAAAGAGGAGATCGGAAAAGTCAAACGTTTAGGTGCGATGTTGCAAGGTCATCCCGATATGCAGACTACGCCGGGGATAGAAGCTAATACGGGTTCTTTAGGACAAGGCTTATCAATCGCCTGCGGCATGGCTGCCGGTTTGAGGTTAGACCATAAAAAAAGTAAAGTCTATTGCATTGTTGGCGACGGCGAACTCGCCGAAGGTCAAATCTGGGAAGCGGCAATGACAGCTGCATATTACAAACTTGATAATTTGATCGCAATTCTCGATCAGAATGGTCTCATGGCTACCGGTCCGATTGTGGAACGTTATGACACTAATCCGCTTGTTGAAAAATGGCAGGCATTTGGTTGGCATGTGATGGAAATAGACGGTCATAATCTGAAAGAGATTATTAAGGCTCTCGATCAAGCCGATACTATTTCCGGGCGACCAAAAATGATAATCGCTCATACAGTAAAAGGAAAAGGTGTAGCGTTTGCCGAGCATAATGCCGCCTTTCACAATAATCAGCTGACCCGGGAACAATTCGAACGGGCATGTGCCGAGCTGAATAATTAGGGGGAATTTATGAAAATGCAAAATCCGAGGCAGGTCTATGGCGAAACACTGGTTGAATTGGGTCGCGAAAATAAAAATATCGTAGTCTTGGAAGCCGATTTAAGTAAATCAACGATGACCTGCCTATTTGAAAAGGAATTTCCGGACAGGTTTTTCGAAATGGGAATTGGTGAGGCAAATATGACCTCTTTCGCCGGTGGTCTGTCTTTGACCGGAAAGATTGCGTTTACTAATTCGTTTGCCGTGTTTGCCGCCGG
>CAZJIU010000098.1:0-7185 GCA_964546145.1 uncultured bacterium | reverse complement strand
ACTAATCGTATCAATCAATTGATCTTCGGGAACTTCGACTAGAACCGGTGGCCTGGTCGGTTTGGATGGTTCCTCGAGCTTACACTCTACTATTGGAAGTTTTAATAATCTCGATAAGATCTTCAGGCAGGTTGTCTATAGTGGTCCGCGGTTTTTTCCGGCTTGGTATAGCTACAAAAAGAATGATGATAAAAATCAGATTTAATATTAGGCTCCATCGTAATACAATCGGGTAGGAAGCTTTGAAATCCGTTTTGTTATTTTGTTTTGCAGGCCATCGCAGCTCCTTAAAATAAAAATGCAGTAGATCCTACTGCATTATGTTTTGGTTATTAGATTTATAAAGAAAGTTTAACTAGTTCTGCAATTTGAATATTACGGGGATTGAGATGTACACGCCGACATTGCGGTCGCGCTGTTTGGCAGGTTTGAACCTTGTTTTTTTGATTGCGGCTACCGCGGCTTCATCCAGACCGGTGTTGGGTACACCCTTGAGAATCACACACTCGGTAACATTACCGAATTCACTAACATAAGCCTGAACGACTACGGTTCCCTCAATCCCGGCTTCCTGGGCAATTTCAGGGTAGACTATGTTTCTCTGAATAGCAGCAAAACCACCCAATGGTTCAGGCGGTTCATCATAGGGGATAAACCGGATACGTGGTCCGGTATCCTCATCCTGTGCGGCTGGTGGCGGGGGTGGTGCTTCCCAGGCTTCATAGCTGGAGATATCCGTCGTCCCTTCAATCGTCACATCATCCAATAATTCATCATCCTCGACCTCTACCGGAATCGCAGGTCGGGAGGGCGGTTTGGCAGCCTCAATTTTCTGCTCGATAATTGGAATTTCAATCGTTTCGATTTCGATCCGAATCTCTTTCTCGGCCTCTCCAACATTGCTGGATTTGGGAATCGTTGCAAACATTACTATGATAAATAGGAGGGAGATTACTAAACTAACTCGCAACACTAGCGGATATTTCAACTTAAGACTGACTTCTTGATCCTGTCTCAGAATCATCTTCGTTCCTTATATTGCCCTTGTGGAATAATTCACCGCCAGCGCATCAGCCAGACGCAACTCTTTGTGGATTTGACCGATCAGGTCCATATTGACCAGCTCATCAGCTCGGATGGACACGATCAATTGGGGATCAACTGTCCGCTTTTCATACATTACCGAGCGAACGCTCTGCGGCTGATAGAGCCTACCGTCTATAGAAATCAAGCCCTCTTTGGAAATCCAGATATATGCCACATGCACATTAGATTCCAACTTTTCAATCTGCTTAGCCTTGGGCATCAGGATTTGTAACCCTTCATGACTTCTCAAAACCGAAGAGACCATGAAAAAGAAAATGAGCATGAATACAATATCCGGCAGGGAGGCGGTTGGAATCGAGGCTTTCAACTGACTTTTTTTCTTTAATTCCACTCTCAGCTCCTTACTCTGCGATCGAGATTACCCGGGTTTTAGCCTGCTTTAACTGATCCAAAACCTCGATATAAGTCCGATATTTAGTCAGCGGGTGAGCCTTGACCGAAAAAACCATTTTGGGATTCTGGAGCTGCAGGGCTTCAACTTTAGCTTTGATATCTTTAATAGAGACCTCTTTCTCATCCATTAAGACTGTACCGCGGGGATCAATCAGGATACTAGTGATATTCTTCTTGGACATCTCAATTTCACTATCTTGGGCCGAGGGCAATACAATTCCAATCCCCTTATCCATATCAATAGTTGTAGCAACCATAAAAAATATCAGGAGTAAAAAAGCAATATCTGCCAGCGAACCGGAAGGGATTTCGGCAATACGTACTTTTTTCCTGACTAAACCCATTGTAAAAGGTACCTACTCTTTAAACTGTTCACCCGCCAAGGTGTCCAGCAGTTTAATCGAATTCTCTTCCATATCAACGATGATAGCATCAACCCGGGCGGTAAATAAATTGTAAAAAATTTGAATGGTCATTGCGACTATCAATCCAAAAAGGGTTGTCAACAAGGCTTCGGAAATACCGGACGCAACGATTGCCGGTGAGATGTTGTTAGCTGCGGCAATTGCATTGAATGCGTTCACCATACCGGAAACTGTTCCGGTAAATCCCAGCATTGGTGCGATCGAGATAACCGTCGCCAGCCAAATCATTCCCTTTTCCAAAAAAGCCATCTCAACCGAACCGGCTGACTCAATGGACTTCTCCACAACGTCTATCCCTTGCGAGACACGCGACAGCCCAGCATGGAATATTTCAGCAATGGGACCAGGAGTTGATTTGCACACTTCGAGGGCTGAATTCACACCTTCTTCCCTCAAAGCCTTATTCAACTTCGGGATGAAGCTCTTCGTCGCCAATGAGGCGCGGGTCAGAGTATAGACTCTTTCCAGGCAGATCATCAACCCGAAAATAAACAGAATGAGAATGGGCCACATGAAAATCCCACCATCATTGAACAGCTTAATTAACATCGAATTGTATCCTCCATTGTGTGATTCAAAAACATCAAATTTCTTGCTATTTTAATCCAATATTTATTAAAAGTCAACATTATTAACGACGGGAAAAGGATCAGGTTTTTGCGCCTAAATTCATATCCCTGGCTTCTTGCAAGTATTGAATTGCAGCCTCGACCTGATTATCACTCAATCGTATTACTTTGTAGTATTCATCATAGCCCCAGTACTCCCGGGCAAGTTCAGCTTTGAGAAGTATCTTGAGGTAGTCCGCATCAGGTCTGACTTTCCCTATATCTACATCAATTTTTTTGGCCTTAACTAATTCGAAAAAGGCCTCTAAGTCCCGGTCGCTCAATTCGAATCTTTCGTAGAACTCATCTTTCTGCGAACGATATTTCTCGTATTCATTGGCAATCTTATTCGTGAAATCAAATAAAATCCGTGAAGGATGGCGTAACAATATAAAAGTCTCACCAGAGAGATTGCGCTCCAATTTAACATAATGATCCGGAGAGATACCGCCACCCCCATAAACAATCCGCCCCTGGGCAGTCTGATATTGTGGGCGCACTCGAGCAGTATCTTCAACAGCCAGCAGTGAATCACGGTTCTCCTCATTGAACCCTTCATAATAATCTTCAAGATTCCCTTCATAAGGTCGCTGGATTAACCGCCCGCTTGGAGTGTAATATTTTGCCACAGTCAACCTGATTGCCGAACCATCTCGCAACGGATATTGACGTTGAACAAGCCCCTTACCAAAACTAGTTTCACCAACGATCAAGCCCCGATCCAAATCCTGAATTGCGCCAGCAACAATTTCACTAGCACTGGCCGATCCACGACTGATGAGAACCACCAGAGGTATATTGCCATAGCCATCAATCCGGCCGGAATAGAACTCCTCACTGGAACCCTTAATTCGACCTTTGGTATAGACAATCATCCGCTTACCATCAATAAACATATCGGCCATGTCAATTGCCTGATCCATCAATCCTCCGCTGTTATTGCGGAGATCCAAGACCAGCTGCTTCATCCCTTCCTTTTTCAGTCTTGCCAACCCCTTCTCCATCTCCTCAGCTGTGGTACTGCTAAACCGATTGACAAAAATATAGCCGGTACTGTCATCAATCATCACACAGGCTGAGACACTAAAAAGTGGGATTTCATCCCGGATAATCGTCACCTCGAAATCCTCAGTGCCATCGCGCCGAATGGTGACTGTCACGGCTGAGCCCTTAGGACCACGCAGTTTTTTCGATACATCTTCACGTTTGATCTTATAAGCCGATTCACCCTCAATCTTGACAATTTTATCACCAACCTCGAGACCGGCTTTCTCTGCGGGTGCCCCGGCAACTGGCGCAATCACTGTGATGTATCCATCCAAAACATCAAACTCAATCCCAATTCCCTCAAATTTGCCAGTAAACTCTTCGGTGATCCCATCAACCTGACTTTTTGAGATATAAAAGGAATGAGGATCCAGGTTCTCCAACAACCCGGAATAAGCCCCTTCCATTACCTCGTTCCAATTGGGCACTTCCACATAGTAATCGTTAACGATACTGATAATATCGTTCAAAACCTTGATCTTCAGAAAAAGGTCGCTACCCGCGGCAGTGATTTTCCTGCCGAAAGGCGAAAGGGTTAGCATGATAATTATCACTAAAGCGACGGATCCCGGAACGGTGACCCATTTAACTATTTTTTTCACACTCACTTTCCTTGTCTTTCTTATCTTGCTAATTTTTACTGATATTATGGTTGTCTCTGACAGACAATACAATTTACAACTTTAATACACACAATAGTACAATTTGTTTCCGGTCATGATCTTCTCTTGTCACTTAAAACAGACCCGCAATAAGCTGGCAAATCCCGTTTAAATAGACCTTATCTCTTTCCGTAAAAGGCTGTTTTTGGTGGCTGTCAATATCTAGTTCAGCGACAAACTGTTCGCCTTTAAGAATGGGAACAATCATTTCCGCTTTGACATTCACACTGCAGGATAGATAATTCTCTACCGTACCGATATCCTGAACAATTAAGGTCTCCCAGGATTTAGCTACCTGACCACAAATTCCCTTCCCATAAGGAATGCGCACATGCTCGGTCGGCTCACCGATATAGGGTCCCAATACCAGTTCTTCCCGCTCCTGATCGGCTAGATAAAACCCAACCCAATTGTAATAAGAACAGGCCTCTCTCAGCAGTTGACATATTTCCAATAATTTTGCCTCCCGGGAAAGAGCAGATTGGATGATCCCGGTTATTCGATCTAAGCTCGGTAAATTCACCAGAGACTAACTCTCTTTCTCCTTGTCACGCCCGAGGTTTTTCAAGACCCCTTCGGCAGCCAGGATTCCGGTTACTGCCGAATAAATGATCCCCCGACTATGCCCGCAGGCATCTCCGGCAACAAAGAAGTTGGGCAGATTAGTTTCCAAATTGGGGGTTACGGTATATTTAGTGTCATAAAATTTGATTTCCGGAGCATAAAGTAAGGTGGTGTTGGACTGCAGCCCGGAAATAATCCGATTCAATACATCCAAACCCTCGATCAGATTAGTAACAATTCGCTGTGGAAATGCCATCGCAATATCGCCTGGCGTTACATCAAGCAGGGTTGGAGTTATGGCCGATTTGCTGATGCGATCCCAGGTAGAACGCCGACCCATCATGAAATCCCGCAGCCGCTGCAAAATTGGTTTGCCGCCACCAATGGTGGTTGCCAACCGAGCGATATCGCGACCATATTTGGTGGTATCTTCAACCGGATCCGTGAGGATAACCCGTGACAGTAGGGCAAAATTGGTATTATCGGTCTTCTCATCCCATTTAGCATGTCCGTTAACCAACACAAAGTCATCAAATTCTTCCTTTACAATATAACCGTTGGGATTGGTACAAAATGTCCGTACCAGGTCGTCATAAGATTTAGTGTACAAGCGAAATTTGGCATCATACATGACCTTGGCAATCTCGCTGTAAATATCAGCTGGAAACTCCACACGAACACCAACATCAATCGGACCGTATCTGTTCTCGATTCCAAGTTTCCTAGCCTGCTCCCGCAGCCAATAGGCACCTGCCCGACCAGGGGCGGCAACGACCGCTCGGGAGCGAAATTCTCTGGAATCGCCTTTTAAGATAAATAAACCGTTTTCGCATTCGATTGAGTGAATTAGCGTGTTAACGTAAAAGTGAATTCCTTTTTTACTCAGACGTTCGTAGAATCGGGTAACAAAACTACGCAGGCGCTCGGTTCCGATATGCCGCTGCCTGGCATAGATAAAATCCACTCCCACTGCATGCGCCGCGCGCATCAACTCCTGAATTGATTTACCATCTGTCCCCGAATATCCACCCTCTACTCCCAGCTCTGTAAATAGGTTGTCTACATCCTCGATATATTGTTCAATCTCTTCCGGACTTCGTCCAAGGCTTTCCGGATCACCGCCAATGCGGTGGGTAAGGTTCAACTTTCCATCGGAAAAGGTACCTGCGCCACCAATTCCAAAATTCATGTCCTGACGTTTAGAGGGTTCGTCACCCCGTTCGATCAGCAGAACGTGAAGACCATGCCCGGCCAGATTATCAGCGGCAAAAAGGCCAGCCGATCCTCCACCAATGATTACTACATCAAAAACTTGCATTCTCCCTGTCATCCCAGAATCCTTTTTAAATGACCAGGAATATTAACATGTTTAGATATAAGATACCACTAAAAAACAATCGGGTATATAGTACAAAACTATGGCTGCTCAACCCAAACAATTTAACTTTGAATCTACATTAGATGCTCAGGAATCTTTTTGCATTTATCTCTGCGACAATGTATATTCAAAAAAATTGATGAGCAAACCATGAAAAAAAACGTTTTGTTCTTAATCGCAATTATTCTGGCATTCCAAATCAGTGTGACCGGTCAGGTGAACACCGTCTATCCCCAACCTACCAATCTGGTAACCGTTCCTACCGCTGGGATTATCCCCCGGGGAGCTTATTTAGCTGAATTCCGGCTTTTCAGCGGCGGCGGAATTCAGGCGGGGATATCAGCCGGGATCTCCAGCCGCTTTATGTTCGGTGTCTCCTATGGCGGCTCTAACATCATCGGCAATGAAAAAATCAACTGGAACGATCAACCGGGAGTGGAAATCAAATACCGCTTCATCGAGGAAGCCCAAAAAATGCCAGCAGTACTAATTGGTTTCAATTCTCAAGGTCAGGGAGAATATCTTGATACACTGAAGCGCTATGAAACCAAAGCTAAGGGCTTCTATGCGGTTGCCAGTAAAAATTTTCGCTTTTTGGGCAACCTGGGAATTCATGCCGGTCTCGACTACAATCCACTGGAGGGCACAAAAGATGGCGATAAGGATCCCTCTTTCTACGTTGGATTGGATAAGGATATCAACCCGGAAATCTCGTTCGTCGTCGAATACGATGCCGCTTTAAACGACAACAAAACCAACATCATTGGCTTAGGAAAAGGATTGGGTTACCTCAATGCCGGTGTGCGCTGGACAATGGTGCAACATTTTCACCTGGAAGTTGACTTTATCAACATATTGCTCAACCGCAATAAGGTTGATTATCTAAATCGCGAACTGAAATTTACCTTTATCGAGTTTTTCTAAATCTCGTCTTTCTACTTTGATTAACCTAAAGGAGGGGAAATTGATATGAGATTCAATCATTATCGTCTCTGGATTAT
>CAZJIU010000097.1:1867-7220 GCA_964546145.1 uncultured bacterium | reverse complement strand
GGAAGGCAAGTCTAACTTTCTTGAAAGAAAGTGCCGAAAGCAAAAAGCCGCCGAGGTAAGCTACGAAGGTGCTTGCCAGCGGAGCGGCAACCTTCATGCAGGGATAAGTTGCCCGGCTGGGTTTGGGTACAACGCGAACTAGAAACCAGATCAAGGCTATTAGTCCCGTTACCGGGAAGGCGGCAACCGACCAGGTGTTTGACCAGTTGATTCCCCGGAATTTGCCAGTTGTGGGACAGGTTTTCAGGAACTGATTAAGAATATTTTTCATAATTAGAAAATCCTGGTGATATGTTATTGTAATGACTTAATTGAGAATGGAAAAGGGGCACTACCACTCTTCTGCTTATTTTTCTGCCTGCGATCTTCATTCTTGACGGAAATATAAGCCGATTCCAACAGAAAGACAAAAGATAACAGCCAGCTCTATTTTCCTGTGTGATTCAGAAAGTGACCCTGGTCATAATTATCAAATTGGTAGATGTAACAGGGATCAAGCTGAGATTGGTATATCCGAGCACCTACTAAAGGTGGCTTGGAAGTGGATTTTACTAATTAGGATTCGTTAAACCCGATAATTTGGCTACAATCTGATAAAATTCCGGGAACGAGATGCCGACGCACACCGTATTGGTAATAGTTGTCTGACCCTCAGCGATCCAGCCGGCAACGGATAACGCCATTGCAATCCGATGGTCTCCATAGCTATCGCAGGTTGCCCCTTTTAAAGTTACCGGACCTTCGACAATAAATCCATCAGGGCGCCCTTCGATCGCCGCGCCCATTTTGCTTAATTCGGTAACTATTGCCTGAATGCGGTCGGTCTCTTTGACGCGCAGCTCGGCGGCATTTTTGACAACCGTTTGACCCTTTGCCTGAGTAGCAATAACCGCTATCAGCGGCAGCTCATCAATCAATCGGGGAATAATCTCGCCTCCGATTTCCGTGCCTTTCAGGACTCCGCTCCCGATTATCAGATCACCAATTGGCTCGTTGGTAATTAAACGCTGATTTTCGATTTTAATTTCGCTACCCATCGCTTTTAAAACAGTCAATAAACCGGTTCGGGTTGGATTGATGCCAATGTTTTCAATGCGCAGCTGGCTGTTGGGTATCAATAGCGCCAATGCCATTATAAAAGCTGCCGAGGACACATCCCCCGGGATCTGAAATTGGCGGGCGCTTGGCTGACGTTTATTTCCCAGGGAGATGGTATAGCCGTCGCGCTTGATATCCACCCCACAAAATTCCAGCATGCGTTCGGTGTGATCGCGGCTGACAACCGGTTCCTCAATCTGAACCGTTCCCCGGGTATACAATCCGGCTAAAAGCAGAGCGGATTTTACCTGAGAACTTGCGACTGGCAGATGGTAGAAAATACTTGACAGCGCTCGGCCATGAATATTGAGTGGCGCAAAACGATTTGTCTGACTGCCACAAATTTCTGCGCCGTTTTGATTTAGCGGTTTGATTACCCGCTCCATTGGTCGCCGGCGTAAACTTTCGTCGCCATTGAGCACGGCGGAGAAATCCTGCCCCGCCAGTAATCCACAGAGCAGCCGCATAGTCGTGCCTGAATTTCCGCAATCCAAAATATTGTCGAGTTCGGTTAACGATTTCAATCCCTTTCCATTAATGACAAGTTGCTGATTGCTGCGGCGAACATCGGCGCCGAGCATTTGCAGGCATTTCAGGGTAGTCTGGCAATCAATCGCCGAGGAATAATTATCAATGACACTTCTACCATTGGCGATTGCTGCTAGAATCGCCGCTCGATGAGAAATTGATTTATCGCCGGGAATCGTAACTGTCCCGCGGAATGCTGGTAATTTGGACAGCGAAATATTTGCCATATTATAATTTTCTGCCGACAGCCGGTGCCAGTGCCCGTAGTTCTTTCATCAGCCTGGCAAAATGTTTGAATGTAATTGATTGGTATCCGTCGGATAGGGCTTTGTCGGGGAAAGGGTGGACTTCAACCATGATCCCATCGGCGCCGGCGGCAATGGCAGCTTTGGAGAGGGGTACGATCATATCCCGACGACCAGAGGCATGGCTGGGATCTACAATAATCGGCAAATGTGACTGTAGTTTAAGCTCCGGAATGCTGCTGATGTCCAGAGTGAAACGGGTATATTCATTGAAAGTCCGGATGCCCCGCTCGCAGAGGATGACATTGTGGTTGCCGCCGGCCATGATATATTCGACTGCCATGAGGTATTCGCTGATTGTGGCTGAAATCCCCCGTTTCAGGAGAATTGGCCTCGATGATCTGCCAGCTCTTTTGAGAAGTGAGAAATTCTGCATGTTACGGGCCCCGATTTGAACCAGGTCCACGTACTGTTCAACCAGATCGAAATTCTCGGGATCAACTGCCTCAGACACCACCGGAATGCCGATCAGTTTGCGGGCATCAGCCAGAATTTCCAGGCCACGCTTGCCCAATCCCTGGAATGAGTAGGGTGAGGTGCGCGGCTTAAAGGCACCTCCGCGCATCAGGTTGGCGCCCAGCATCTGCAGTAAACGACCACCCTCATTGGTACCTTCAACGGTTTCTACAGCGCAGGAACCGGCGATGATCGTCAGTTGTTCACCGCCGACGGCAACATCGCCTACTTTTACAACTGTATTTTCGGACTTGGTCTCGCGACTTCCAAGTTTAGTGATTTTTTTATTTTCCTCGTTGAATGGCTGTCCTCCCGGATGGCCGGTGGCGGTGTTGTTTGTGGCTGGGAATAGCGCCACATGATCATCCGTTTTGTGTTTAACATCACCACCCATTTTTTTTATTAAGTCCGTGACTCTTTCGATTTCCTGATGGATTTTAGAATCATCCAATAGCTTTTCCATTTTATATTATTCTCCTTGATTGTGAAAAATTTATCTGATAGAAATACTCCAGGGCAAGGATATAACTTTGATAACCAAAGCCGCTGATTTGACCAATGCACACCGGAGCAATTAGCGATTGCTGGCGAAACGATTCGCGACCGGAGATATTACTCAGATGAACTTCGATCACCGGTACGTCCACAGCCTCGATCGCATCACGAATCGCGACTGAGGTGTGGGTAAATCCGCCGGGATTGATAATAATCCCGGTAAGTCCTCCTGAATCCTGAATGGATTCGATAATTTCACCTTCGTGATTGCTCTGAAAAATTTCAACCTCAATTTTTTTCGCTGCGGTAAAAGCCCTGATTTCACGGTTTATCTCCTCCAGGGTTAGCTTGCCGTAATGTTTTGGGTCACGCTTGCCCAGAAGGTTTAAATTTGGTCCATGAATGATTCGAATTGAGTCCATTCCAACTCCTTGATATTACTTGTTCCAATACTTTTTATTAGAGGCAATCTAAGTTTGCTGTCGCGTGCTTTTTTATCCTGATGAAGGATATCCAGAAACTGACTGACTGGTAATTGTTTTGAATATTTGATAGGCAATCCAAAAGCTGCGATCAGATCAACGATTCGACGGCTGTCGTTCTCGCTAAGACCGTTTACAAATCGGGAAATCTGAATTTCCTGGGCCATGCCAATGGCAATAGCTTCACCGTGTTTTAATTGACGGTACTGACTGGCAGTTTCGTAAAGATGCCCGAGAGTGTGGCCAAAATTTAAAAGTGCCCGCAGACCGCTGATTTCCCTTTCGTCAGCCTGAACAATAACCTGTTTCAACCGCACGCAGCGTTCAACAATCCTCACCAGCAACTTTGGATCGCGTGCCATTATCCGGTGATGCTCCTCTTCCAGCAAATTAAACAGATTAGCATCCCGGATAATTGCCATCTTGATGACTTCGGCTATGCCGTTGCGGAATTCCCGTTCCGGTAGAGTATTCAATATACTTACATCAGCGCATACCAGATCCGGCTGATAAAATGATCCGATCAGGTTTTTGCCCGACGGATGGTTTACGCCAGTCTTGCCGCCGGCACTGGCATCAACCTGCGCCAGCAGAGTAGTCGGCAATTGGATTAGGCGACAGCCGCGCTTGAGGGTTGCTGCTACAAAACCGGCAATGTCGGTAATTACTCCGCCGCCTAAGCCGATGATCAAATCTGACCGATCGAAATGATGTTCAAGCAGAGTGTTATAAATTCCGTTTACAGTTTTGAGATTTTTATAACGTTCGCCATCGGGAATGATTATCGGCAGCAAATCCATTCCGGCTGTTTTTAAAGTGCTTTCCAATGGCTGCAGGAAGAGCGTTGCTACCAGGGGATTGCTGATTATCGCACAGTGTCGGGGCTGGTAGGGTAGATAATTATGAATTTCGCCAAGCAGCCCACTACCAATTATCACATTATAAGTTGAGGATGGAGCCCGGACCGTGACCCGTCGCGGTTTTATGGAAATTTTTCTCGGTTCGGGAATATCAATTTGCACCAGCAGTTCATTGGCAATTTGCGCTGGTGATTTGTTAATTGTATTGAGATTAATATGGGCAAAATCATAAATGCCCTGGCGCTCCGTCAGCAACTTTTCCAGCGCCCCGGGCTGTCTTAGTAACGGTCGGGAGCCGTCATCTTGCAGGCGTTGTTTGATAGTTACGGCATTCACTACTAGATGGACAACTGTTCCAATTTGAGCCAATTTCTTCCGATTTTGCGGGTCTATTACCATTCCACCGCCAGTAGCAATAACGACATTTTTTAAATCCTTGATAGAATTCAATATTTTTTTCTCAAGGCGGCGAAAATACGGTTCGCCATTCCGCTCAAAAATATCGTTGATCGTTCGTTTTTCAACGAGCTCGATCATTTCGTCGGTGGAGAAAAAAGTCAATCCTGTTCGCCGGGCAAGTTCCTTGCCCACGCAATCCTTACCGCTGCCCATAAAGCCGATCAGAATCAGATTAGGCATGTCTGAGCCTTTCGCGGTAATTTTGGTAATTCTGCCTTATGTCGTTTAGTGAATCGCCGCCGAATTTTTCAACTAAAGCCTGAGCCAGAACCAGCGCCAGCATTGACTCCGCGACCACTCCGGCGGCAGGAACAACACAGACATCAGCCCGTTCTTTTTGGGCTGATACAGCCTCACCGGTGCGAATATCCACCGATTGCAGTGGTTTTCCCAGTGAAGGCAGGGGTTTGATTTCAATGGTTACAATAATATCACAGCCGTTGCTCATCCCGCCTTCGATTCCCCCGGCATGGTTGCTCTGGCGATAAAACCCTCTTGCGGAATCGAAATAAATTTCGTCGTGCGCTTCCGAGCCCAATTTTTGACTAATGTCTTGATCCCCGATTAAAACGCCTTTTACCGATGGGATTGACATTAGTGCTGCGGCGATCCGGCTGTCCAGTCGTTGATCCCATTGAGTATAGGTTCCCAGACCGGGGCAGACGCCGGT
>CAZJIU010000097.1:0-1767 GCA_964546145.1 uncultured bacterium | reverse complement strand
TCATGCTAATCATTGGCTGATCCTAACGCTTTTCTCATGACTTCGATGGGGGCCCGGACGTCGGTCCAGATTTCAAAGGATTTTACTCCTTGATGGAGTAGCATCTCCAAACCGTTTGCCATTTTGATCCCATTTCTCGGTCTTAATTGAAATTTATAATTCAGGTCCAAATACGCCGCACCATCCGACAGATTAGTAATTACCTTATCCTGCAAATCCACCGGGGTGGCATTAATAACCAGGTCCGCTCGTTGAATCAGACTGCGGAGATCTTCGGTTTTCAATGGAATTGCATCATATTTTCGAGCCAAGTCTTGAGCCCTGGACTCGATAATATCATTGATGTAAAAATTGTGGGGATTGTGCTTGCGGAGTACATAAGCCGCCGCCCGGGCAACTCCACCGGCTCCTAATAGTACAAAGGTTTTATAATTGAGATCGAATTCTAAATTGCGAAGTAATGCTTCAAATCCGTAAACATCGGTGTTGTAACCCACCAGACCGTCAGGCTTAAAGACGATAGTATTGACCGCGCCTACCGCTTCGACTTCTTTGGAGGTTTCAGTGAGAAAGGGCAGGACGCTCTGCTTATGGGGAACGGTGACATTCATGCCCCGGCAGCCGATCACTCGCAGGGCATTCAACACCTCTTCCAACCGCTCAGGTTCAACTGGCAAGGCAAGGTAGACGCCATTAATATCCAAAGCTTCAAAGGCTGCTTTGTGCATGCGCGGCGAATAGGTGACGGTTAATGGATAGCCGATGATGCCGGTGATTGTCATCTCGCACTCCCTGTTGAATTTTCTGCTTCGTTTAACCAGGCTCGGGCGGCGAGCATAGATTGGACAAAGGCTTCGGGATCGTCTTTAATGATGCAATCCACGATTGCCTTCATTGAGGCTTCCAGCCGCTGATAGATCAGTTGTTTAAAAGGATTATATTTCTGGATCAGGAAATAGAGCTCCGGCTTCTCATTAATGACGCTTGATGCGGTAAACATTTGAGATAAAAAAGTCGTACTGGAAATTGCTTTCAGATCGGAGTAATGAAAGGTGCTTTGAGAAAGGATGTTCATAAAAATGATATTGATCAAGTGGGACAAGCCCAGCACATAGGCGATTGCCAGGTCATGATTTTCGAGTGAAAGATCAACCCCGCTGACAGCTGTTTCCTTGAAAAATTCCCGGGCGCGAAGCAGAGCTGCCGGATTGCCACAATTACAAAAACAGATCACTTTATCAGAGAGCGTTCGGGTATTTGGACCAAACATGGGATGAATACTGGTGATCAGTAAACCTTTCCGAACGGCAGCACGAATGCCTTCGGTCAGATGCCCTTTGATGCTGGCGATGTCGAAGATCAACCCCGGGAAATTCAAGTCGGTAATTTTAGTGATGATTTGCGGGACGACATCCAGCGACACCGATACTACTGCACAGGTGGCTTCGGCAAGACCTTGTTCCAATGAAGTTACGGTTCGATATTCCGTAGGTTCTACCCGGATATCGTAGATCAGAACTCGGTGCCCCTGATTCTCGAAAAAATTTGCCAGCCAGTGCCCCATTTCACCCTGACCGCCGACGATCAGAACCGTCTCCTTGTCGCCCCGGTAGCCGGAGTAGTGAATCCGTTCCTGCTGGGTGCGCGATTCGGCAATCAGCAGCTGCATGACGGCTTTGACGAAATCTGCCGAGAGGTTCAATTCTTCGGCGATTTGACGGGTATTTTCAATGACTGTTTTCTCCACCTCGTAATTCAGCAGCGGTA
>CAZJIU010000096.1:4589-7264 GCA_964546145.1 uncultured bacterium | reverse complement strand
TATTTCATCGGTTTAATTTACCCAATGAATAGAATATTGAAAACAAAACAAGTATTTCGTATTTTCTACCATCAAATTGCGGGGATTCAGATCATTATGAAAAAAACAGTTCTGGCAGTAGGCTCGGTCGCATTAGATGATATCAAAACTCCTTTTGGCGAACGCCGAAACTCGATCGGCGGCTCCGCCATCTTTTTCTCGATGGCGGCTTCCCATTTTACTAAAGTTCAGATTGTCGGTGTCGCCGGTGAGGATTTTCCCCGGGAGACCATCACCTTACTTCAAAAACGTCAGATTGATACTCAGGGGCTCTCAATCGTCTCCGGGAAAACCTTCCGCTGGGGAGGCGTCTACCATGACGACATCAATATTCGGGATACGCTTTATACCCATCTGAATGTGTTTGCCGATTTTCAACCAATTCTCCCTGATAATTATCGTACTACACCTTTCGTATTCTTAGGCAATATTCAACCTTCCCTGCAGCTGGAGGTACTCAAGCAGCTGCACCAGCCCGAATTTGTGGCTCTCGACACGATGAACTTATGGATTAACACCACGCACGCCGATCTGATGAAAGTAATCGCCCGGGTAAAGCTACTGATTATCAACGACGATGAATTAAATCTGCTCAGCGGTGAATCCAACATGCTCGCCGGATTACAAAAAATTCACCAAATGGGTCCGCCATTCGTGATCGTCAAAAAGGGCGAACACGGCGCCTATTTAAGCTATCACAACTCGCTTTTCTTCACTCCGGCATTTCCGGTGCATCAACCTACCGATCCAACTGGTGCCGGTGACAGTTTTGCCGGTGGTTTCATGGGTTATCTGGCTGCCTGCGCAACGGTTAATTTCCTGAACATGAAAAAAGCCCTGATCTATGGCAGTATTCTGGGCTCTTTTACGGTTGAACATTTCAGCATTGATGGAATCACAACATTGTCAAGAGCGCAAATTGATAAACGCTATCAAACCCTCCGTAAAATGGTTTTAATTTAGACAGTGATTAAGCCCCTTTTTTGGAAAAATCAGCGCTTGTTTATTGTTGATCAGACGCGCCTGCCGGGTGAATACAAACTGATCGAAATCCAGGATCACCTGGAAATGGCGGAGGCGATCCAAAAGCTGGCAATCCGGGGTGCACCGGCACTCGGCATCGCTGCCGCATTTGGGCTTGTGCTTGGATTAAAACCCTTCAGGAGCAGCTCCAAAGAGATTTTCCTTAGCGAGCTGCAAAAAATCGCCGCTTTTCTCCAAAATACCCGTCCTACTGCGGTCAATTTAGCCTGGGCGTTGGCGCGCATGCAGCAAGTAGCCCAAAATCTCACCAATGAAACTACCAATTCAATCTGGCAAGCACTGCTCAAAACGGCACTTCAGATTCATCGTGAAGACATTGCCATGTGCCGCAAAATTGCCAGGCATGGACAGAATTTACTACCTGACGATGCTAATATAATTACTCATTGCAATACCGGCGGATTGGCAACCGGTGGTCTGGGAACCGCCTTGGGGATTTTAATTACTGCCCATCAAAGCGGGAAGCAAATCCATGTCTATGTGAATGAAACCCGACCGCTGCTGCAAGGCGCCCGGCTGACCTGCTGGGAATTAAACCGGGAGGGCGTGCCTTTTACCCTGATTAGCGATAACATGGCCGGCTATCTAATGGCCAACCGCAAAATTTCGGCGATCATCACCGGCGCCGACCGGATTGCTGCCAATGGCGACACAGCCAATAAAATCGGCACTTATGGATTAGCAATTTTGGCAAAATACCACGGCGTTCCATTTTACATTGCCGCGCCGAGTTCCACAATTGATCCATTAATCAATTCCGGAGATCAAATCAGGATCGAAGAACGCTCCGGTGCTGAAATCAGGGAAATTTGCGGAGTTCAAATTGTACCGGAAAATTATTCGGCTATTTCACCGGCTTTCGACATTACCCCCAATGCCCTCATCACCGCAATTATCACCGAGACTGGAGTCAATTATCCACCGTTCCAATTCCGGCAATAATTCTTGATATATGCTAATTTCTATAATAAATTCCGAGCGTTAATTAACAAGTCTAAAGGAGTAGTTTGATGAAGTTTAAACTCATCGTTTTGAGCGTTTTGGTGGTGGCTATTGCATTATTATATCTGGGCTCCTGTCAAAGTCCTGAATTGACCTCCGCCAAAGTGTACTTTCAGCAAAATAATATTGATGCGGCTGAAGAACAATTACTAAAAGCATTACAAAACGAACCATCAAATCCGGAAGTACCGTTTCTGCTGGCTGTGGGAGTTTACATACCGCGTAAAGATTGGATCAGCGCCAGACAATATCTTCTAAAAGCCAACGAAATCAATCCAGCTTATGTCAATCCCAGCACGAGAACCACGGCAATGGAGCAACTCAAACAGGTTTGGGGTGAGGTTCATTCCGAAGGTGCTAATAAATTTAATGCAGCCATCAAGGCAATCTTACCCATCGAAAAAGATTCACTGTTGAAAGACGCAGCGAGAAAATTTAAACTGGCAATTGAAATTAAAGACGATGAAGTCCTGACCTATAACGGACTAATCAAATGCTACACCCTGATGGAAGATACTGCCAGCGTAATTGAATGGGCCGAAAAATTCAAAGAGCGTAACTTATTCGATGAAGAGGTATTTGTTTTCTAC
>CAZJIU010000096.1:0-4489 GCA_964546145.1 uncultured bacterium | reverse complement strand
ATACCGCGCAATTGAGAAAAGTTTGCAATAGACCGATTAAATTTCCCTCCTTCAAAAAAAGCCGATCGAAATGGTCGGCTTTTTCATTTATTACCGGATTACCCAATCCGTGCTCGGCGATTCAAATATTCGGTCAATGCCCGATCCAGGCTGAGCCCGGTATCCAGCAAAACATAATCAATTCGGTTTGCCCGACACTGAATTTTATAATGATTGATAAATTGTTGCACTAAAGCCTGATAAGCCTCCTGAATATGCCACGGCTCAGTGTTGAGGTGCTGATTGGTTTCCAGATCAATAAATTGGGTCTGCCGGTCAAAGGAGAAGCGCAATTCCTGCGGGTCCAGAATATGAAACAACAAAACTTCATGGCGTTTATGCCGGAAATGCCGCAGGGCACTGATCAGCTCATCCGGTTCATCTAACAAATCGGAAATCAGAATAATCAATCCGCGCTTCTTCAATTTTTCCGCCAGCTCATGCAGGATCGGAGCAATCTTAGTTTCCTCTCCGGCATCAATTTGCTCCAATGCCCCCAGAATCAGGTTCAGATGACTGCGCTTGGCAATCGGCGGCAAATAGGTCCTAACCTGATTATCAAATAAGGTCAGACTGACGGCATCCTGCTGTTTCAACATCAAATAGGCTAATGCCGCCGCCAGATAGGAACCGTAGGTCAATTTAGAAATTCCGGCGGAAGCATACTTCATCGAACCGCTTTTATCCAGCAGCAGGTAAGATTTCAGGTTGGTCTCTTCTTCAAACTGCTTGATATAAAACCGGTCGGTCTTGCCGTACAGCTTCCAGTCAATGTGTTTAATCTCATCACCGGGAATATACGGCCGGTGCTCGGCGAACTCGACCGAAAAACCATGGTAGGGACTTTTATGCAGACCAAGAATAAAACCTTCGACTACCAGCCGCGCCCGCAGCGCCATATTATCCAACCGGGCAATGGTTTGCGGATCGAGGTATTTACGCTTGTCTACGTCAACCGTAATCATCGGCTTACTTCAGGCTTTCGATCAGTTTCTCGGTGATTGCATCCGAGTCAATTCCTTCGGATTCGGCATTAAAATTCGGGATAATCCGGTGGCGCAGCACCGGTTTGGCGATCCGGATAACATCCTGAATATCCGGAGTAGGACGTCCATCCAGAATAGCCGCAGTTTTAGCACCCAGAATCAGATACTGCGAGGCGCGCGGTCCGGCACCCCATTCTACCCAATTGTTGACAAATTCAGGAGACTCAGGCTGGTTGGGACGGGTTGAAGTTACTAACTTCACGGCAAACTCGATCACATTATCAGCCACCGGAACCCTTTTTACCAGATGCTGAAAATTTAAAATATCATCCCGCCGAATCACCTTCCGTGGATCAGGACTGACATCATAAGTCGTCGATTTGACAATGTCTATCTCCTCCGCAAATGAGGGATATTCAACCCGTAAACTGAACATAAACCGGTCGAGCTGTGCTTCAGGCAGTGGGTAAGTGCCCTCCTGCTCGATCGGATTCTGAGTCGCCAGTACAAAAAACGGTTCCTCCAGCACCCGGCTTTTGCCAGCCGTAGTCACCCGGTGTTCCTGCATCGCTTCCAGCAGGGCAGCCTGGGTCTTCGGTGGTGTCCGGTTAATTTCATCGGCCAGAATAATATTGCCGAAAATCGGTCCTTCGAAAAACCGGAACTCACGTTTCCCGCTGCGCTTGTCTTCTTCGATCACCTCGGTTCCGGTAATATCCGAAGGCATCAAATCCGGGGTGAACTGAATCCGCTTGAAATTCAGGTCCAGGATCTGAGCCAGCGTCTTGATCATCAACGTTTTCGCCAGACCGGGGACACCAATCAACAGGCAGTGACCCTGACACAGTAAAGCGATTAGCAGCTGATTGATTATCTCTTTCTGCCCGATGATAACTTTGCCCAGCTCAAGATTCAGTTTTTCACGGATTTTGAATAAATCCTCGACTAAAGCAACATCACTAATTTTTTCTTTATCTGTCATCTGCTTCTCTCAACCTTCTCCAAGAATTGTTAAGTTCAAATCAATCGTTAGAATCTAAGATTTTATCCGACTAAGCGCAAGAAATCCCGCAGTATATCATAATCGATTTTCGTTGAGAATTGAATATTTAACTGATAATTAAGTTCCAGCGTGACTTTTTAAAATTTCCAAAAATCCGTACTTTTAGTCGGCGTATAAATAACTTGGGTCATTAGCTTGTATAAAAAACTTCACCGGATGCAAACAATATCGAACATGTCAGGACATAAAACTGTTGCTCTTCTAACCGGGATGTTCCTGCTGCTCATTTTCGCCCGGGCGCAGGTTTATGATTTCGATCCGGTTGTGGTCACTGCCAGCCGGATTCCAACCGCTTTATCTTCTTCCACTCGCTCACTCTCGGTACTCACCCAAGAGATGATCGCCTCTTCCGGAGCTCAGAGTGTCGCCGAACTCCTGGCAGCAACTAACGGCGTTGATATTCGGGCGCGCAGTCCGTTTGGCGTCCAATCCGACGTCAGCATTCGCGGCGCCAATTACGAGCAGACCTTAATTTTACTGGACGGCGTCAAACTCAACGATCCCCAAACCGGCCACCATAACCTTGATTTGCCCATTGATCTAAACAATGTCGAGCAGATCGAAATCCTCCGCGGCAGCGGCGCCAAACTGTTCGGACCAAATGCTTTCGGTGGGGTTATTAACATCATCACTAAAAAAAATCTCAAACCTAAGGCACAGCTCCATCTTGCCGCCGGTCAGCACGGCTTGTTTGACGGCTCTGCGACTATATCACTGCCGATTAAAAATACCACCAATCAGCTTTCATTAACTAAAAACCAATCCAAAGGTTACCGCTTCAACACCGACTTCGACCAATCGAATCTGTTTTGCAAATCCACCCTGAAAAGCGGAATCGGCGATTTGAGCTGCAGCGGCGGCTATACGCTCAAAGATTTCGGAGCAAACGATTTTTATGCGGCAAATTTTCCCAATCAGCGCGAAGATACCAAAACATTGTTTCTAAATACTGACGCTTTTGTGCGGCAGGAATGGGGCTGGCTATCCGGCAAATTGAACTGGCGCCGCCACAAAGATCATTACCTGCTGGATTACACTCAACCTGAATTCTATGAAAATTTTCATACAACCGACGTTTTCCAGGGAGAAATTCAGGCAACCATCAACCGGCGATTGATGATCCACAATATTGGAATCGAAGTCGGGCAGGACAATATCAGCAGCAATAATCTGGGTAATCATCAGCGCTTGCGGAGCGGTCTGTTTTACGAAAATCAAATAGTGACGCAATCACCGCTGCTGATCTCGGGCGGCGCGGCAGCTTATTATTATTCCGACTGGGGTTGGAGCTGCTGGCCGGGAATTGATCTCGGCTATCAGTTGGGCCGGCGGCTGCGTTGGGCAGCCTCGATTGGCAGATCCTTTAGAGTTCCAACCTTCACCGAACTGTATTATCAAAGTCCGGCGAATCTGGGAAATTCCCAATTAAAACCGGAAAGTGCCTGGAATTTCGAGCAGAACCTGTTCTGGACTTCGACTGCAATGCGAATCTCCGTCAGTCTCTTTTTACGCGAAGGGAAAAATTTAATTGATTGGGTCAGACTGACCGGCAACGATCCCTGGCAGGCAAGAAATATCGCCCGGATTCAAACCGCCGGAATAGAAATGGAGCTAAATGCCGACCTTGGCAATTCCGCCGTGCAAAGATTCTTGCAAGGTATGTCCATCTCTTACAGCTATCTCCAGCATAAGAAATCCACCGCTTCGTTCGAATCGAAATATCTGCTAAACTCCCTTCGAAATCAGCTTATCTTAAAAATTTCCCCTACCGATTTCTACGGAATCAAACAGCACTGGACAATCCGCTATGAAGATCGTCTCAATCAGGATCAGCAGACGATTATCGATGTAAACTTCAGCAGGGATTTTAAAAAGATAACCTTTTCCCTCTCAGTGACCAATCTGGGCAACATCCAGTATGCTGATTACACCGGAATTCCGCTGCCCGGTCGCTGGATCACCGGCGGGCTGGACTTTAGTTTACCCTTCTTAAAAGAAAATTGAACCGGAGGATATCGCCAATGAGCTTCTTCATCTCGATAATTTTAATCACAATTCTGAGTAGTAATTTACCGGCGCAAAACGAACCTTTGATCCAAAATCCTGACGGTCGTCGCGGGCTGTCGCTGGACGGTGCCTGGCAAATAATTATTGATCCCTATGATAATGGCTATTACGATTACCGCTATCAGCCGCGCCCCGACGGTTATTTTTTAAATCAGAAACCCCGGTCAGAAAGCGATTTAATTGAATACGACTTCGACCGGTCAGAAACTTTAAATGTCCCCGGCGACTGGAATTCGCAGCAGGTGAAATTATTTCTCTACGAAGGGACAATTTGGTATAAAAAAGATTTTCAGTATCATCAGCAACCGGGGCACCGGCTTTTCCTCTACTTCGG
>CAZJIU010000095.1:0-7268 GCA_964546145.1 uncultured bacterium | reverse complement strand
GATAAGAAAGATGGTGTTATCAAGATGAACGATATGTCAATAAAATTTCTAAATAATATCTCTATTTATCAAAAACCAGGAGACGAAAAATGAATCAGTATAAAGTTATCTTAAGAGTAATTATCTGTTTGAGCGTTTGTTGTCTCGGATATAATGCACAATCACAGATGATTGCCAACATCACCGATGAGGTCCAGACAGATTTTGGAACGTATCATCCCTACTCAGCTAATTTTACGCCCAACGTTCCCACGTTCACTATAGAACCAGACTTCAGTAACATTGAGAACTTTTCCCAAACGTATGGATTCAGCTCCGTTGATTCAACGCTATTGCTCAGAAATCACTTTACAGTCAAAAAAAGCCAATATACCCAGATGTACGACGTATACAATATCTGTACCTGGGACGGCACACCAATCTTCGTCACTACGGATGCAGTTTTACACACCTATCATGTATTATTCGACCGCTTTCTAGCGGAACTCGAAATGCAGGTTTTTGTACCTGCTCTGGAACTTCTCACCGAAACATTAATCAATGAAACCCAGACCGTTTTATCGGAAGCAACGACACCGGAAATACAGGAAGCCGCCCATCGGAATCTGATGTTTCTGTATGTCTCTCAAAAACTACTGAAAGGTTCAACAGTTAGCGTGCCCGATACTGTCGCCGGGCTCGTTGACGCCGAACTGGAATTGATTTCCGATCATGATGGATTTTACTTTTCGCCCATCTTCGGCTCTTTTTCCAAACTGGATTACAGCCAGTTTATCCCCCGCGGACATTATACCAAAAACGACACCCTGACTGCCTATTTCAAAGCCATGATGTGGCAAGGCTGGACAATATTTAGTATGGAGCCGGACAAATTTGGCGAGTTGGCTTACAGACACACCTTGCAGGCATTGTTACTTGTTCAAATGCTTTACAATCTGGAAGCCGAAGGCAAACCGCTACTGGACCTCTGGGATCTGATCTATGAGCCGACTGTATTTTTTGTTGGTAAAACCGATGATCCGCAAATCCGTAATTATAAAACCATTGCAGAAGAAATTTATGGCAACGGTTTTCTCAACCTCAGTCCCGATGAACTGAACAATAGCACGCTCCTTGAAGCATTTATGACTGAAGCGCAAAAATTGCCGGAACCAAAAATCCCAAACTGGATATACGGAACATTCATAACCTACAAAGGTTTTCGCTTCCTGGGACAGCGCTTCATTCCCGATTCCTATATGTTTGCCCACCTTGTACTACCAGAAGTTGGAGAACGTTATTTTCCTAAAGGATTAGACGTCATGTCAATTCTTGGATCAGATCGCGCATATAAACTACTCGATACGCTCTATAATGAAACCGCCCATCAGAATTACTCTAAAAAAATCGCAGAATTCAAAACCGAATTCGCCGCACTTGAAGCCAAAGAGTGGGCTCAAAATCTCTACTGGAACTGGTTTTACTGCCTGATGCCACTACTGTATGAAAAGGGTGAAGGTTATCCCTATTTCATGCAGACGATCGCCTGGCTGGACAAAGAACTAACAACTGCCCTGTCTTCCTGGGCGGAGCTGCGCCATGATACAATTTTATATGCAAAACAAAGCATGTCACCCTGTAGCATTGCTCCCGATGCTCCCCGTAGTTATGTCGAACCAAATCCTCAGCTCTATGCCCGACTGGCAAGCCTCGTCCGTTTCACCCGCGACGGACTGGCATCCCGCGATTTACTGCTGGAGGATTTTCAGGACAAATTAGAACTATTTGAAACACTCCTGGTTTTCCTGCGGGATATTTCAATCAAAGAATTGGAAAACACGGCACTGACCGAGTCGGAGTATGACAACATCTATTGCTTTGGCAAAATCATGCATTATCTCGTTTCCGACGCCGACAATCCTGCCCAACTCTGGAATGTGAATGTTGACAACATGGCGGTCGTCGCCGATGTACATACCGACTCCAACAGCGACCGGTGTCTCGAAGAAGGAGTCGGCTATCCACGGGAAATATTTGTAATTGTCAATGAAGGCGGAACCATTCGGATTACCCGGGGTGCCATCTTCTCTTATTATGAATTTTTACAACCAATCGCCGAACGCCTGACCGACGAGCAATGGCGGGAGATGCTTGCCAGCGACTTGCCGCCCGAGATGCCGGAATGGGTCAAAAGCTTTACCGACGAATCGAGTACCCAGCCGCAATTGGTTGAACATTCTGAAGACAATCTTTTTTATAAAGAATTCAACCTGGCGATTTCTGAACAATCCACACCTCTGTCGGAAAAAATTCAACTATCTCAAAACTTCCCGAATCCTTTCAATCCAATGACCACGATCAAATATCAGTTGCCCGTTACCAGTTACCTGACTATCAAGGTCTACAACCTGCTTGGAAAGGAAGTTGCGACGCTGTTCGAGGGCATCCGGCAGGCGGGAAATTACTCGATAACCTTTGACGGCAGAGGACTCGCCGCAGGTGTTTATATCTATCAACTAAAAGCCGGTAATTTCGTAGAGACAAAAAAATTCATTCTGCTCAAATGAAACTAATTAATAACGAACCATAGATATGTAAAAAACTTGAGGTAAATGTGAAAACATTGATGGCATTGCTTTTTACCCTGTCTTTTTCATATGCGACAGAATGGTCTCTATTAGGACCTTCCGATATAAAAGTTTACGACTATATCGGCATTCCCGAACATGTTTTATGCACGGAAAATGGTTTGTATATTGACTCAGCCGATGTTTGGAAAAATTACTCAAACGGTCTAACGATTCTGGACGTACATCAATTAAATACGGATACTTTATTACTGGCAATGAGCAATGATTCACAGTCAGACGGATTATATTCATTCAACCTCAAGACCAAAGCATTCGATATCGTTTATTATTGTGGCTCTCCAAGGTTCATTTATTACGAACCAATTGTGCCAACCTTTTTCCTCGGTACGCTTCAGGGGTGCTATTTTTCCGATAATGGCAGAGATTGGACAGAAATAACAGCCTTACACGATTTGGAGTGTTATTCCATGGTTTCGTATCAGGGGAAAATGGCAATCTCCACTTCGGACGGCATTTATTGGCACGCCGTCCAGCTATCCTATCCGTTTCAGAAATCGGAAGGTAGTCCGGTTTTGACCGAATTGACCAACGACTACACCGGGAATTTTTACGGTGTTTACCCGGGCTCCTCAAGATCGGCCGGTATTTGGGTTACCAATGATTTTGGCACAACTTGGGAAAATGAATTTTACGAGAGGAATTTAAGCACGGTTTTCTGGACTGGCTATTTATTGCTAGGCTGGGAAAGCCTGAATGCAACCCATCAGGGCGTCGCGATTTGGGATACATTAAATAAACAACTGGATTTCAGAAATGAAGGATTACCAGCTGCCAAAGTCAACCGATTTTCTACCAACCAATGGATAAATTGTGTCAATGTTGTTTGTTGTACCGATTGCGGCACTTACTTTTCCTGTAATATTATGCAAAGTAAAATTAACAACTATAGCCAATTTCTACTGCAAGAATTTAATATTATTCAAAATTATCCCAACCCCTTTAATTCAACTACCATGATCGAGTTTAATTTACCCAAAAGCGGCTTGGCGTCGCTCCGTGTATACGACTTGCAAGGTAGACTGATTCAAAATCTGCTCGAACGTAATCTGAATGCCGGTCACCATGTTTATAATTGGGATACGCCGAATCTGCCAAGCGGTATCTATCTGATCACCCTCTCAAGTGGAGGTCGTACTATTACCAAGAAAACAGTTTTGGTGAAGTAAATGAAGAACGGAATGTTAAGACCTAATTCAGGATTCAAACAAGATCTGATTTTTCTGCGATTCCTCTTAATCATCCTGATAGCTTCCTTTTTATTCATCAAATTCTGCACAGGCACAGTCCGGGCTGATATATTCAGGGGAAAAAATTCAGCGGAAGTTGACCAGGATTCGCTCAATACTCAGGATGCAATTATCCTGACCTTGCGCTTACAGGATGGGATTCCGCTCGATACCCTTGTGCTAAATGAAGTCTCAAAGGTTTTGCAGGCTGCCCGAAATCAATACGATACTCTCAAATCTATCCATGCTTTTCCGGATTATGTGGCCAACCAGCTATTGCTCAAATCGGATGCAGCCTGGACACAAGCCTGGTATCAAGGAGAGTTGCTAACCGGCAATCCAGCAATAGATTCGCTAACCGATCTTTATCAGATGACCGCCGTGGACATTCACTCCTTTTGCTTTGTTCTGAACTTTGCCCAGCCACTCAAAATGACACTGCTAGCTACCATCTATGAAAAAATCCCTGACGTGATTTTCGCCGAACCAAACGGCTATATAGGCGACGGCGATAACATTGAGTGTTTCAAAAAAAACAATACCTGGCACTTGGCGTTTTCGCATGGCTGGGGCGATTGTCCTGCCGGCTGCATCAATCGCTACTACTGGTACGTTACCGTTAATGAAAATCTAACCGCCCAGTTAATTGAAGAGAGAGAACGAGACCTTAGTGAACCTTTCATCTTTCTCTGGAATATCCCACCCCGCTACGCCGTGACAATTTTTATCGCCGCTTATAAGCTTCTTTCTGACGCCCAATTCGCAGCAGACTGGTGGATCAGACGTCATGCCATCGAAGTTATCGGCAGACTCTTTATATATGAAGATCCGTGGGTCAGTGAGGATTTGGAGAATCTCAGTCTATTTGAGTCCATTCGAAATGTTGTCCTGTCCAATAGGCAATACGTAATCGAGATGCTCATTCAACTTCTCAACGATCCCGATCCGGATGTCAGAGCTTCTGCCCAATGGGCGTTGAATAAGTCGCTGGAACTGGCAGGTGGCAATTTAGCTTACTATTTCCCTATGGATGTTGGAAATCAGTGGGCGTTTTCCCCAGACGACCCAACAACCGATGCAATTATTGATACCATCCGGATTAATGGTTATTTATACTACCAGTTCGATGAATATCGCCATTACCCCAACACCTACTTACGGATGAGCTCTGATAATAAACTATATCATAGATTTGAAGATTATGAACAGCTTTGGTTGGATTTCTCGGCCGATATCGGCGATTCCTGGATTGTCAAGGATCTACCCGATCTCAATGAATGGACAGTATTCCTTCAGAGCAAGACTGATACTATTACTGTATCAGCTGGCAAATTTACCAATTGCTATCAATTCTGGTTTCGTTTCGAGGGCATGGATAACGACTGGGTTGAATGGTACGCCCCCGGAATCGGACCAGTGAAAAGAATCCTCTATGGATACGGTGTCATTGAGTATTCCTTGGAAAATGCTGTTGTTAATGGACTTCATTACCCTACCATATTGATCCCTCAAGTACGTCCTGGTTTAATAGAACCTGCCCAATTTGCCCTTCTACCAAATTATCCTAATCCATTTAATGCAACAACAAAAATTGGGTATATTCTGAATAAAGATATCAACGTATCATTTAAAATCTATAATCTCCTGGGTGAGGAAGTGACAACTCTAATCAATGAATTACAGACAGCAGGATATAAAACCGTCACCTGGGATGGAAAAGATAGCTACGGTAACTCCGTTTCAAGTGGGATTTATTTCTGTATTATGAAAGCCGGGGATTTTAACAAATCACTGAAAATATTACTGCTGCGGTGAATACGAGTGCTAAACGCCCGATTTAATAAAATTATCATCTAAGGATACTATAATGAAACATTTTAAAACATTGGGATTCGAGCTCGGCTATCTGGCACTACTCACAAAGGAAAATATTAAACCACTTAGCCGCTGGGAAGACAGAATTTCTTTAAGCAAAACACAGATCCTCAGGAAACTGGGATTAACGACCAGAGTTGTTAAGCGAAAACTTCTCAATGGCAAGATCAAACCTGAGCTGATTTTCAGTCAGTCGTCAAGATATCTGGATTTCTATGCCAACCGATTTGATAATACTTATATCAGAAAGGACTATGAAACCGTTGTCAGTGAGGGCTTCTTATTCGGCTATCCGGGCTGCTGTACCAGAAATTTCGCTAAAAACGGTTACTCTGTGAATAATACCAATATCCGCAACCAGAAAATTCTCTTTCACCGGGTATGTCCGGATTGTAAAATCACACCCTCGCTTCTACCCTATTATGAAAAGATTTATCAAGATTGTAAAAATATTTTCGCCGACCAGCAGTCGGAGCAATACGGTTACTTAAAAAAATTGATGCCTGCCGCTGCTTTCTCTTTGTCTTTTCTATTTTCCTCAACTCCGGCACGCGCCGCCGATCCCCATCAGCTGCCACTTAACAGTAACGATATCGATCATAACTACCTCACCTTTGACGAAGAAATTCTTTTGGGCGTTCAGAGTAATTACTTTCCAGAAGACAGCATTCCAGGACCGGTAAAAGCAATTGAATTCAAGGCACTAATTGACTCGCTCCCGGTTGTTGATCCAATCCTGAGTGATCCGCCAATATCTTCCTGTTATATTATCGAGCACATGATGAGAGGCGTTATTGAATGCCCAATTTGCGGAGCAGCAATTAATATGGGATACATCGAAATTTTCAATCCAATGCGTGGATTAACTACATCTATTCCCTATCTCGAACTCCATTTCATGGAAAGGGGCAGCTTTTCTTATGGCGACAGCAGTAATTACACTCGCACCGATATAGCCATGCTTAAAAAGATATTCGCCTACTCCGATACGACTCACTTTCCGATAACTACTTCCAACGATACGGACAATGACGGTTTACGGGACGATTACGAGGACGATTTCGATACTCAGCTGAATAATCCCGACAGCAATGATAATCAATTATTGGACGGTGCAGAAGTCGCCGAAGAACTAATCATGGCAATTGCAGAATTACCATTAGTCAAATCTCCTGCTGAACCGCCCACGGATTATACTTACATCGAGGTATTCCCCGTCTGGGGATCCGAAAACTGTGATATCTGCGGAATCCTGATCAATATGGGGCAAGTACGCATCACTAATCCGGTTGCGCAGACCGAAATCAGCTTCCCGATTATCGGGCTCCATTATCTGGCACATGGACGATTTGCCTACGGGGGGGGCAGCACCAATTCCGGTGAGATTGATGCTCTAGCGTTAGCAGGAGTTCTCGAAAAACAATCCACGGTGTCGGTATTAAAAAATCTTCCTGACCAGCATAAGCTTAACCTGACGAACTTCCCCAATCCCTTCAATCCCGAAACGACCATCCGGTTTAACTTACCACAGAATTCA
>CAZJIU010000094.1:6075-7285 GCA_964546145.1 uncultured bacterium | reverse complement strand
ATTGCCTTTCCATCCTGATTCGCGGAGTTGACGATGGTACCTGAGATTATCCCAGGGCGCATCCGTAGTCGTCAGAACTTCGAGGTTAAAACGCTCGAACAATGTTTGGGGCAGGTAATCAGGAGAATCGAGTCTCTCCCGAATCTGATCATAAATCTTGTCAGCCGTATCACTATTCAATTTCTGATCAATCCCAAACAGCTCAGAAAATTCATATTCCAGCCAGATGCCACTGGGGGTTCCTGCAAAAAGCCAAAAATTTTCGGCAAAAATCCGCCAAATCTTGCGATAATCGGTCTCGTAGACGACACCATCCAGATGAGGTATTCCCAGGGCATTTAGCGAAATTCCCTGAGAGAAAAGCATGCGGAAAATATAATGATCGGGAATAATAAACATCTCAACCGGATCAGGAAAAGGCGTATTCTCAGCCAGGATGCGGGGATCTATATGTCCGTGGGGGCTAATCAGCGGCAAATCCTTTACCCCGGTATACAACTCTCCGGCAATTTTGCGGACCCCCGGTTCAGGATCAAAGAAACGATTGGGATTCAGCATTCAATTTTCCTTCCTATAATTGCGATTATCTTATATTCTCGATTTTGATGAAATCCATGTCATCGAAATCCTGGTTCTCGCCGCCCATACCCCAGATAAACGTATAACTACTACTACCAACTCCCGAATGAATTGACCAGCTGGGTGACAAAACCGCCTCTTTATTCTCAATGACCAGGTGACACGTCGCATCAGGGGTACCGATTAGGTGAAAAACCCGGGCATCGCGATCAAGATCGAGGTACAGATAGATTTCCGTTCGGCGGGCATGGGTATGCGGCGGAAAGGTATTCCAGACGCTGCCCGGCGCCAGAATTGTCAACCCCATAACCAGCTGACAGCTCTCGGCAATTCCCGGTCGAATATATTGATAAATCGTGCGCACATTGGCAGCTTTAGCCGTACCCAGTTCGATTTTGTTAGCTTCTGATTGTCGCACTAATCTGGTAGCATATTCTTTGTGAGCTGGATAACTCTGGAGGTAGAATTCGGCAGGATTATTGGAATCGTCACTGGCAAACAAAATCTTTTTTGCACCACGACCGATATAAAGACCATCCTTGTGCTGCATCTTATACTCTTGTCCATCAACTATTACCGCGCCGGCTTGACCAATATTGATTACACCTAGCTCCCGGCGCTGTGCAAAAAA
>CAZJIU010000094.1:3002-5975 GCA_964546145.1 uncultured bacterium | reverse complement strand
AGCAATAGAACCGATTCCCAACGACTCTCCAACTTTAAAGATATCCATCCCCCAGTCACTCATTTCATGGTACAAATCTAAGCTATCCAGCCCGACAGACGGTAAAACCATCTTATTGACTTTCTTCCCAAAAATATCAATCCGGTTACGCTGGTCGAGGTAGAACCGATAGCCCACCTTATCCGATTCCCAGCCGGGACCCTCAAAACGATAATAGGTATCATGGTCTATATGCCAATCGGGCACTTTTTCCGATTGCACCACCGTAAATTCTCCGCCGACATACCGTTTATCCTGGAAACTTCCACCAATCTTCTTTGACAACTCGGCGTGCGCCCTTTGTTCATAAGGACGCAGCGGTCTATTTTCGACCGAAGATCGAATTACGACCCGCTCTTGCTCCCGCGGTCCGAAAGCCTGGCAAAAATAGAGCTGATTACCCACTTTCTGTGAGGACACTTCCACTCCATCAACCAGCACGACCAGCGAATTGAGAAATGACAGCGGCACCTGCTTTTTCTCTGCCAGCTCTTTCAAATTGACTTGCACCAAAGCGTATGAACGACTGAAATCACTTTCATTAATAACACTAATCTGCAGCTTGCCCGCGTACAACGTGCGAATATTATCGGCGGAACCGCAGCCAATCAAACCAATCAATCCACCAACAATCACCCAGTAAATTTTATTTTTCATCATGGTAACTCCCTTTCAGATAAATTTTATTCAAATTATTATACGACATTCACTCCCTCTTTGACTGCAAGCGCGCACCGCAGGATTCACGAATAATCAGCGACGGCTTAAGAATCTGGCGGACTTTGACCGGTTGCCCGTTGATCTTGTCAATTAAAGTCGTGACCGCGAGATGACCAATTTCATCGGTCGGTTGATGAACAGTAGTCAGCGGAATCGGCGCGGTAATTCCACTGGCGATATCGTCAAAACCAACGATAGCCACATCTTCCGGTACAAGCAATCCTTTATCGAGAACCGCGCGTTGAAATCCCAGAGCTGCCAGATCATTATAGGCAAATATCGCCTCAGGCCGATTGTCCAACCCGATAAAATGTTCCCCAATTTCATAGCCCGATTCATAATCGTACCACTCACCTCGCCGCCGCAGTCGCAAGATATATTCCTCCTGATAAGACAGGTGATTATCAGTCAGCGCCTTCTGAAACCCGATCCTGCGCAATTCGCCGACTTTGTTGCCCTCCTCACCATCAATATAACCAATCCTCTGATACCCACATTTGATCAAATGTTCCGCCGCAATATATCCACCCAGGATGTGATCAGTACCGATATGACAAACATCCTCATCAACAATATAAGAAACAATGACACAGGGATAATTCTCTTCGGTCAACTTGCGGATCAGGGGCGTGGCACTGTATTGGTGGCTCATTGAGGCAATGATAATGCCGTTGACACCCAAATCCAGGAAACGATTGATCTGGTTATCTTCAATCTCGGGTTGATTGCCTGAATTTGCCAGTAAAAGATTATAGTGGTTATCAGAAATTGCCCGCTCAACACTCATCAAGATCCGGGAAAAGAACGGGCTGTTCAAATCTCTGAGGACAAAGCCAATGGTGCTGGTTTTGGAATAATCTAAAACCTTTTGCGGTCGGGCTACATAAATCCCTTTACCGACACGACTGTATAATAAACCCTCGCGGATCAGGTCGGCGACGGCTTTTTTCACGGTAATTGGGCTAACTTGGTAGAGCTTAGTCAATTCCTGCTGGGATCCAATTCGATCATCAACCTGCAATGCCCCCGATTCAATGCGGGCACGGATGTCATTGGCAACCTGCCGATATAAAGGTAAGGGATCTCTTAAATCAACCATTTTTAATCAGCCTGCTTAAAATCAAACCTTCATATACCTGGTATACCAAGATAAAAAGAAAGTTACTTATTGGCAAGAAAATTTTTTCTATCTATTAATCAATTGTGTGAAATTGAAAAAACAGCAGGGCTGGCAGGTGCGTTGCGACATTCTTTGACCACACCACAGAGCGATGTGCCCAGACGTTGCTAACTTCACCTAAAATATCTTATTGAAGAATTGTATGAATGAGGTTGCTATTTCTCAAACAGACGAGATCTGCAAATCAGAATATATCGAAACTATCAAGGATAAATTTATAAAGAATTACTGCCGGCGTGCACCAGCTACGGCTGCATGAAATACCCGGGCTCGCTCTTCTAGTGCTTGCCAGTCCTGATTCCTGATCATCTGCTTATCCAGCAGCGCCGTTCCAACTCCCAGAAATACCGCCCCGCAGCGGATGAATTCTGCCGCATTATCAATAGTTACTCCGCCGGTTGGGGTAAGCTTGATCTGCGGCAAAGGACCATGTATGTCTTTAAAATAGCCCGGACCAACCACGGTGGCAGGGAAGACTTTGACCACATCCGCCCCGGCTTGCCAGGCGGCAAATATTTCGGTTGCCGAGAAGGCACCCGCCAGTGCTGCCTTGTCGTACTTATGCGCCATCGCGATAATTTTCGGATCAAAAATCGGACTAACTACGAATTGAGCACCGGCAAGGATCACTTTTTCAGCCGTTGCGGCATCCAAGACCGTACCGGCGCCAATCAGAAAATCTGCTGGCAATGAGCGGGAAATATTCCGGATAATTGTGATCGCATCGGGCGTCGTCATGGTAATTTCCAGGGCCCGGATACCGCCGCGTGCCAGGGCGGCAATAATCTGATCCAGATTTTCGGCACTCTGCAAACGCACCACCGCCACCACGCCTGACTGCTCCAGCTTCTCCACGATCTCCTGCCTGCTCATGCTTTCCTCCGTTTAATTCATCACTGCCTGCAAATATAATCGCTTTTCCCGTATTTTCCAGCATTTCAAGCGTAATTATTCGATTAATTACTTTCAGGATAATGCTGGTCAATCTGTTGTTTCAACTGCTCGAATGGCAGGGCGCCAACCACCCGCATTAT
>CAZJIU010000094.1:0-2902 GCA_964546145.1 uncultured bacterium | reverse complement strand
CCATTGTTATTTCTCCTCGATTCAAGATGTTCACGATTACTAATATTCATCGAATTAGATTCGCAAAGTAACTTTTGGTGACATATCAGAAAAGCAAGAACGATTTAAATGGCAACAATATCCAAATCTGGAATATTAACAGGTTTAAGCAACATTAAATTTGACTTTCAAAAATTATCTGCATAATATTTTTGGGTAATGAGATACAAAAAAATATCAATTCAGGCGATCAGATAGGAAAAATTGGCTATAAGAAATTATCCGAGCGCTCATCAATATGTTAGGCGTCACAAAGAGAGCGACTTGAAAACCGTCACGGCTTCGATTAGATTTCTGGTTGGGAGAAGGTACTTCCATGATCAATAACTCTATTTACGAGGAAAGACTGTCATCCACCAGAACAACTGCACTCTTCTTGGTACTCACGATCCTCTTCTTGGTATTATTCATTTGGCGTGTGAATTCCGTCGCGTTTGAGACCCTGGCTATAGTTTTCTTGTGTCTTTCGGTTTTCTTTCTGTTCTACTCGGTGAACTACCGAACACTCAAGATTCGCATCACTCAAGAGACTTTGAAACTCATCTTTGGCATTTTTACCTGGACTGTTCCGATCGAGAATATTGAGGATTTTCAACTCGATCATCTGCCGGTATTCTTGCGATTGGGAGGCGCAGGAATTCACTTCTTTGTTGCTCATCGAAGATACCGTGTTTCTTTCAATTTCCTGGAATATCCCAGGGTTGTGGTCGCACTCAAAAGGAGGAGTAGGCTTGTGAGGGATGTTTCCTTCTCGACGCGACATCCAGATGATGTTTTGCAATACATTCGAGAAGCAAAATCTATTAATAGTACCGTCTAACACCGGCTCACCGGACGCTCGCGCCGGAGAGCCCAGCCGTCAAAAACGAAGGGGGTCCAAATGACAAAGAGTAGAACATTTACCGTTTTATTAATACTGTTTATTATTTTCCCGGTAATAAGTATTAATGCTCTAAACAATAGTAATTATTCCGAACTGATCAAAGAATCTGAAGATCTCATCAAACAAAAAATGGAATCGGATAATATCATTGGGGTAAGTGCCGCAATTATCGTTGATGGCACGGTCATCTGGAAAAATGGATATGGATACGCCAATAAAGAGAACAATGTACCCATGACTATAAATACCGTTGTAAACATTGCTTCAGCAACTAAAACATTTACCGCCCTGGCAATAATGCAACTTCAGGAAAAGGGATTAGTGAACATTAACCAACCCTTGAATAAATACCTGCCTCAGTTTCATCCGAAAACAAGGGGAGTGGATTTAGAACAGCTTACAGTAAAATCTGTTATCACCCATTCCTCGGGTATCCAGACTGATATATTGAAGAATAGTGATCTGGGATCGGGAAAATATACTGATGTATTGGGATTTATCAATGAAACCTATTTATTATCTCCTCCGGGTATGGTCGAATCTTATTCTAATTCAGGCTACAACATTTTAGGGCACCTCATAAAAGAGGTAAGCAAGCAAGATTATCCTGAATATATTCATAAAAATATATTTACCCCGCTTGGAATGAGTAATTCGGGTTTTATAATGGATTCCTTAAAAAACAGAACCAAGGTATATTGCGGAGGGGAAAGCATGCACGAATACGGGTTCAGGGATATTGCATCAGGAGGGATTTATACCAGCATCAATGATTTTATTAAATATGCCAGAGGTCTAATGGATGCATATAATGGGGTGAACTCACCCCTTATTCAAACAAAAACAGTTCAGGAGATGTTCGCTCTTCAAAGTGATCATGTCCTGATAGAATCCAATAAAAAAGGATTGGGCTGGTTCATGTTTAAAAATGACTCGGTCTTGGCGGTCACTCATGCCGGAGACGCAGTAACCGGACACGCTGAAATATGTCTGATTCCTGCAAAAAATACAGCTGTCATGATTTTAATAAATTCAGCTGAGGGGGAATCCCTGAAAAGAGACTTCTCCTTCAATTTCATAAGAAAATTCGGATTAAGTGTTCCTGACATTATTCCACAACCGATAATAAAAAAATTACATAATGAAATTAAACCCATTGATTTACCAGTAGATATTTTAAAGAAACATGCCGGGGATTATTCTCAGGGATTTTCATATCTAACGATTTCTTCAGAAGATGGAGACCTTGTAATTAATAGAGATGGCAAGCAATTTATCTTAAAAGCATTATCTGAAAATGAATTTGTCCCTTATGAAAAAGTGGGGCAGGATTCCCTGTCTGTAAAAGATAATGAACGATATTGTTTTATGGATTATGATGATTTTCATATTCTGTTTCATAAAAAAGGAAATAACGAATCTCGATTAGGATACAAGCTGAATAAATTCAACCCTGCGTTATTAAGCAAAAAACTGGGAGCATACGAACATTACGGTTACCAGCTGTTAGTTGGTGACACAAAATTTAAAGGGGCAGAATTGTCGTTGGTTGAGGATAGAGTATTGATGCTGAAATTAATTGCTTATGATGGTGAGTACCCTTTTCCATTAAATGTGATTTCTGCAGAATATGCCGTTACAAGCGGTTTAGGAGTAGGCTTTAGCTATACCGTAAAATTCACGGAAGATGAAAATTATGACTTAGTTGATTTTGGAGGAATAACATTCCGGAAAACAAAATAGAATAGCAACGGCTAACGTCGCGTTTAGTGCAGTTGGCGATCTGTACCAAATTGAAAAACGATTAGGTTTATTGAACTTTATCTATCATTAATCAGCTAACAAGCGGCTTAACTCTAATCAAAAAGCGTCTGGTTTTATCCGAATCTGGAATATTATCCGACTTGGATGATATTCCATTTGACTTTAGAAAATTATCTGGATAATATTGTTTTGTTATGAGATGCGAAAAAACATCAA
>CAZJIU010000093.1:0-7373 GCA_964546145.1 uncultured bacterium | reverse complement strand
AAACAGTACAGATTTTCCGTTTCTGCTTTTTTCTAAAGCGAAATTACAATAGCGGATAAGTTAGATGCAAGAAATATTTCAACTCCTTTAAAAATCCATCTTGAAATTTTAATTCATCTATCTATATTAGTAGCAAGAATTTAAACTTTGACAATTCGATTGATAGTTTGTATAGTAAAAATAAAGCGATTCATCAGGAGGTAAATCTATGGAATACACCTTTCAGGATCTCAAGCACAAGAAAGTTGCGGAGCTGCGCGAGATCGCCGCGGGAATTGACAGCGAAGAGGTCAAGGGCTATACCCAACTCAACAAAGAGCACCTGCTGGCGGCTATCTGCAAGGCACTTAATATTGATATGTATGTGCATCATAACGTAGTCGGTCTCAATAAACAAAATATCAAGGCTCATATCAAGGAGCTGAAAAAAGTCCGGGATGAGGTCTTGACCCAGCACGATCAGGCAAAATTAAAACATATTCGCTCTCAAATGAAATCCGCTAAACGCAAGCTGCGGCGCGCAACGGTATAATTTTGCCTTCTGTGATTATTCTTTTTTTAGATTAAATGCAAATATATTCGAAAATTCCAGCGTCGAGGGGCTTGCCGTGGCGATTTTCAAGACGAAGATCAAACCCAAAACGGCAAACTTCTGGGGTATATTTCTGATGGGAGAATCAATCGCAAAGGTAACTGCATAAGTTATCACCGTTCCCTGCAAGATTAACTGTAGCAGCAGAAATCGTCCAAAACTAATAAATTTCCGTGCCTCAAACAGTAGCAGTCCACCGATCGCCCACAAAGCTGCCACCATCAAAGCCGCACCAATCATGTGGATATTATTATTGAGATTCCATGGAAAAATAAATACAAAACTGCCAACACTGCCCATCAGACAGAGATAGTTTTTCAAACGATAGTGAATAATCGAATTGTCCTGCCGAAAATATAAGGCGATTCGGAGCAGAATGTAACTGGTGACAAACATTCCAAGCGCAAAAATAAAACAGGAAATTGCATTGGAATTGCCGTGGGAAGTTACCGTACATCCCAGATCGCTTAAAGCAAAATCCTTGAGGTTAACCGATTCGGTATAGGTCAACATGCCAAGTGCAAAAGTGCTAATAACTAACAGGATTACCAGCGAAAAAAGGGAACTGATTTTGGGATTTACTAATCGCGTCATGCCAACAATTTTATTTTCAAAGACTCTTCCGGGATTAAATATCAAAAAGAACTCAATAATATTCAAGTAATATTATTTGAAAATATTATCGCATAATCTTAGACATGGTTCTGAAAAATCAATTGTTATATCCGATGATTTCATACGCTGTCATAATTATTAATTCAGTTCATGCCAGATCAAGGCAGCGGCACCAAGCAGGGCTACCTCTCCCTGGGGTAATCCGGAAGGTAAAATTTTGACTTTATTCTGAAAAACCGGCAACAGGTTTTTCTCCATATGCTCTTTAGCCGGTTTAAAGATGAAATCGCCCGCCTCAGCCAGTCCGCCCGAGAGGAAAATAGCCTCGGGACTGAGATAGGCAACCGCATCTGCCAGAGTTTCGCCTAAAATCCGACCGGTAATCTCAAAAGCTTCCAATGCTATTGCATCTCCGGCTAATGCTGCCTTATAGATATCAATTGATTCCATTTTCTCTAATGGAATATTGTGCAAGACGCTCTCTTTCTTAGACGTCGAAAGCAATTCTCTGACGGTGCGAACAATCCCTGGAGCCGAAACATAAGTCTCCAGGCAACCCCGGCGGCCGCAGCCGCAAGGACGTCCGTCACGGACCACTGTCAGGTGTCCCATCTCTCCGGCAAAACCGTCATGTCCATAGATTAGCGCACCATTGGCAATAATTCCACTGCCTAATCCCGTACCAAGAGTCAGCAGAATAAAATCCTTAACATTCCGGGCATTGCCGAAAATCATCTCACCCAGGGCAGCAGCGTTAGCATCATTAGTAACCTCAACTAATAGTTGGGCTTCATGTCGGTGTACCATTTCAACCAGATCAACACTTTTCCAGCTCAGATTTGGCGGATTCTCAATTCGACCGGAGTAATGATTAGCATTCGGCGCTCCAATGCCCACTCCCCGAATCCGGTATTTTTCAGGGCTCATCGAAAAAAATTTATTTAATGTAACAAATATTCGATCGAAAAGAAGTCCGGCGGGTTTATTGGCTTCGGTTGGTATCGAATCTTTCCACAAAACCTGACCTGCCCGAGTAATTAATCCAAATTTGGTAAAAGTCCCGCCAATATCAATTCCAACTGCTACCTCATTCACCTTCATTTAACATCCCTGATTATCATTTCAACTTTACTCCGGATATTTTAGCATTTTTTCCCCAAAGATAGCAGCATTAATTTTTAATTGGCGCGATTACCAATTATGATTTTTTTAACATCAAAGACAACTTTTTAGCCAATCAAATCGTCAATTACACATGTTGAAATTGAATTAAAGAGGGTAGAGAGGAATGAAGAAAATATTTTTAACCAGCTTAATTTTTCTTCTTTTCACATCCATATCAGCAAAATTAACGACCGAAAAACTGGATATCTTTCGTAATCGGCAAGTAACTGCTGTCGCCTTGCACCAAAACAGAATTGTGGTAGATGGAACTCTTGATGAACCGATCTGGGAATTAGGTAACTGGCAGGGGAATTTCATCCAGCGGGATCCGAATGATGGTTCACCGGAGACTTTCAAAACTGAGTTTTGCGTATTCTATGATGACGAGAATTTATACGTCGGTGCTAAAGCCTACGATCCCGAGCCGGACGAAATTATTGCCATTTTAAGTCGTCGGGATAACTACACCGAGTCCGACTGGATGTACATCTCGATTGACAGTTACAACGATAATCGGACAGCCTTTGAATTCGGCATCAATGCTGCTGGGGTAAAACACGATATCAGACGCTTCGACGATACAAATGCCGATGATGAGTGGGATGCGACCTGGGATGGTAGTTCACACATTAACGAACAAGGCTGGAATGCCGAATGGCGGATCCCTTTTCGGGAATTACGCTTTACGAGTAGCGATGATATGCTGTGGGGTTTTCAGATATACCGGGAATTACCGCGCAAAAACAACGAGCTCTCCGTCTGGTCGTATTGGGCTAAATCTGAAGAGGGTTTCGTTTCCCACTATGGCACCCTATATGGTTTAAAAAACATAGCCATAAAAAATCCCATTTATCTGATGCCTTATGCCGCCAGTCAGGCAAATGTCTCAGAAAATCTCGTTAATCCGGTACATAGGGATAATTATGATTTACTGCAAAATCTCGGTGCTGACATTCGCTACAGCAGCCCAAAGGGTCTGACGCTCAACGCAACGATTAATCCCGATTTCGGTCAGGTGGAAGCTGATCCGGCTGATTTTAACCTGACTGAATTTGAAACCTACTTCAATGAGAATCGTCCCTTTTTCATGGAAGGCGGCAATATCTTGCGTTTCAATCTGGGATTTGGTGATGGCGATGCGCAATACAATAGCCTATTTTATTCCAGGCGAATCGGTCGGAGTCCCCAGGGTTGGATTTCGGAAGATGACAATAAAGAGGTGCTGACTTACAATTATCCCGAACGTACAAATATCCTCGGTGCTACCAAATTAACCGGCAAAACAAAAAAGGGATTATCAGTTGGGATGATGGAAGCTGTAACTAGTGAAGAGACCGGCATCGTATTTTACGAAGATAAAACCAAGGATAAGGCCGTCATCGAACCGCTGACAAATTATTGGCTTTCGCGCGTCCAACAGGATTTTAATGAAGGACAAACCTCTATTGGTGGCATCCTAACCGCGGTCAACCGTAAACTGGACGGAACCGGGATTGATTATCTCCATCGAGACGTTTATACCGGTGGAGTAGATATTGACCATGAGTTTTTTAACCGCAAATATGGATTTCAGGGTGCCTTCGCTTTTAGTAATGTTCGCGGCGATACGATTGCATTACAGAACACTCAAACCAGCTCGTCACGCTACTTTAATCGTGTAGGGCGAAAAGGATATGATGGCATGGATTATGATCCACTGCGAACCTCATTATCCGGTTATGCCGTAAAGGCCGTAGTCACTAAAAACACTGGGCACATTCGTGCCGCTACCGGTGGCTGGGCTTTCAATCCGGGATTCGAAATCAATGATTTAGGCTACCTGACCCAGGTTGACCAAATAACCCAATTTTTCTGGATTCAGTATCAGGAATGGGAAGGGATGAAACATTTCCGTGCCATGTGGCTTAATTTCAATCAATGGGCTTCATGGACCTTTTACGGCGACCGCAGGAGTCTCGGCGGTAACATTAATATGCATTTCACTTACAACAATAACTGGAGTAATGGCTTTGGCATTAACCGTAATCTCAGCGGTCTTGATCCCGCATATAACCGGGGTGGCCCGATGATGCGAACGCCAAACAACTGGAATGCCTGGGGATATTTTTACTCTGATGGACGGAAAAAAATTTCGGTGGGATTAAGCAGCTGGTACTTTGAAAGCGATGACAATGTAATATCTCGGGGAATCACTCCCGAATTTACCTGGCGCCCCCGCCAAAATATCCAGTTCACCGGTTACATTGATTATAGTAAGTTTAATGATACCTGGGCCTGGATTGGAAAAGCCGAGGATGAAATCGGCACTGAACAATACATCTGGGCTTGTATGAATCAAAATACTGTCAATTTCACTTTAAGAACCGATTTGACAATTACTCCCACATTGTCAATTCAATATTATGCTCAGCCATTTTTCACTGCCGGCAATTATTTCGATCTGATGCGGGTCAACGATCCTTTGGCTCTAGACTATAATAAACGCTTCGAAAAATTCGGTGATAAGATCCGTTATGACAAAGATTCCGGCGAATATATAGTTGATAAAGACTTAGACGGAGCAGCCGAATATTCCTTTGGCGGCAATGTGGATTTTAATTACAAACAATTTCGGTCGAATTTGGTCTTGCGCTGGGAATATCAAATCGGCTCGACCCTCTTTCTGGTCTGGTCCCAAGGCTTTACCAATTACGAGGAGTTCCGCTCGTTCCAACTGGATAACGACGTCCGTACTCTCTTCAATACCGATGGCGACAATGTGTTTATGATCAAAGTCAGTCATATGCTGAATATCTGAGTCACTTAGCCGATATAAAGTTCACTAATTAAAGAGGCTGACCATAAATCTAAGGTCAGCCTCTTACTTTTTCTGCCAAAGACCGGAATTCCCCCGCCATCGGCGGGGGTGGCGAACCAGCAGCAAATCAAAAAGTTCAAGTACTCAACCATTTCTAATTGAGGGTTTCTTGTAGTTCCAGCCTGTTTTTGATTTTAGGTAATCCCGATTAACTTAGATGCGTTCATAGAGGATATTTGAAATGAAAATGAAATTTTTATATCTATTAACCATTGTTATGATTGGGATTCTGCTCTTTTGCGGCAGGACACCTGAATCACTTCCTGATGACCTTTTTGAGGCAGTGCAGCTAAATCAAGTCTTCACTGATCAGAAGAAATTTGTTGATTGCATACCCCGAATAGCTCCCGACAGTATCCGCAAAATATACCGACAGCAAAAGGACAGCAAAGATTTCGACTTGCGTGAATTCGTGGGTCAGTATTATGATACGACTTTAATAAATACAGATACGACTTTACTCCTCCAGCATATCAATTATCTCTGGGATTATTTGATCCGTCAGCCGGCAACTGAGCATAATGAATATTCACCGCTGATTGCACTCCCCAGACCTTATATTGTGCCCGGCGGTCGTTTCCGGGAAATCTACTACTGGGACAGCTACTTTACCATGCTCGGTCTGCGGGAAGCCGGAAAGAATGAGATGATAGAAAATATGGTCGTCAATTTCGCTTATCTGGTTAAGAATTACGGCCACGTTCCAAATGGCAACCGCAGCTATTACCTCAGCCGTTCACAACCGCCCGTTCTGTCATTGATGATTGACATCCTGAGCACCATCAAAAATGAAGAAGTTTATGATAAATATCTGGACATCCTCGAACAGGAATATCGCTTCTGGATGCAAGGCGCAGAAGATTTAAGAGAAAACCGAACCCAAATAGATCGGGTTGTATTCTTAAATAAAAACTGCATATTGAACCGCTATTGGGATAATTTACAGACTCCGCGCCCGGAATCCTACAAACATGATGTCGAGATCTTCTTACACTCTGGTCGGGATTCGACAATATTCAGAGATATCCGGGCGGCAGCCGAATCGGGCTGGGATTTCAGTACCCGCTGGTTTGACGATGGACGAACTCTAAAAACAATTAATACTACTAATATTATTCCGGTTGATCTGAATTGTCTGCTGTATCATCTGGAAATGACGCTTAGTCGGGCATATAGCTGTCGAAATGATTTGACTAAATCCCGAAAGTATGAACAGCTCGCCTCGCGTCGAAAGCAGCTAATCCAGCAATATTTCTGGAATGATGAATTGGGCTACTTTTTCGATTATAATATTGAATCATCCTGCCAGATGACACAATATACCTTGGCAGGTCTCTTCCCGTTGTTTTTCCATCTGGTTGACACCCTTGAGGCTGAAAGAGTAAAAGAGGTAATTGAAGATAAATTTTTAAAAGCTGGCGGACTGGTGACAACGGTTACACCGGAATCCGGGCAGCAATGGGATTATCCCAATGGGTGGGCACCGCTGCAGTGGATCGGATACAGCGCCTGCAAAAACTACGGATTCTACACAATGGCTCATGAGATTTCCCAGCGATGGATTGCTCTGAATGCAAAGGTATATTTCGAAACAGGAAAGATGATGGAGAAATACGACGTGGTTAATATTAACCGACCGGGCGGTGGTGGTGAATATCCGCTACAAGATGGATTTGGCTGGACCAACGGCGTGTTTTTAGCACTATGGAACGAACTCCATCAATGATACCAAATAGCAAATTAAAAAGCCCCTAGCCAATTCTGACTAAGGGCTTAATGATTGTGCCGAAGACCGGAATCGAACCGGTACGACCCGAAAGGATCGAGGGATTTTAAGTCCCTTGCGTCTACCAATTCCGCCACTTCGGCCTGGTAATATTTTTTAAAGAACACGCCGACTACTTATCGGATTTTAAGTCACTTGCATCTAATTCTAGAGGAACTCCTCCGGAGCAATTCCGCCACTTCGGCACTGAAAAAGCGAGGCGACGACCGGACTTTCCCGACAATGTCGGGACTCCTCCGGAGGAACCGGTGTATCTTTACTCTCTCTTTAGAAAAAGACTTTCGTTATCTCAAAAACCTTATTTGAGGCGACGACCGGACTTGAACCGGTGAATAACGGTTTTGCAGACCGCTCCCTTA
>CAZJIU010000092.1:2505-7392 GCA_964546145.1 uncultured bacterium | reverse complement strand
TCTTCAAAAGTGATGATCGTGTTCGCAACATAGTAATTGTAGATGTTGCAAATTTGTTGCGCGTCACTCGGTTTTACTCGCCGAATCATTTTGGTTCACTTTTATCTAACTGACAAGGCTCCACTTGCGCCGGACAAAAGCCAGGATACCAGAAATCATTGAACCGCTCAAGCCGTCTGGTGCAAGCAATGTCTACAATAGCGATATTTTTATAGGCGATCGAATTTCTCCGGTTCAACATCCGGAATCACCGCAAGCGCATCGGTATATTTTTTATGATCGGCTCGACTTGCCCGCATTTCTAAATAATCTTTAGTTGCAAATGCCGATACTTTTTCCGATACCGCACTCGCAATAAACTGGTTTATCGAAATTCCATCTTTTTTGGCAAACTCTTTAACTCTTTCATATATTGATTCCGGAATACGTAAACTCAAGGTACTCATTTTATATCTCTCCAATTAATTCTAAAAATTCTTTGGGGGTCATTAATTCTGTGCCAAATTTCTCAATTCCTTTAAAATCTCTCTTATTATAGGTAATAATATATTTACTCTGTGACTCTATCGCCAATTCCAAGATATGATCATCTTTGGGATCTTTTAACTGTGGGCGCCAAAGAAAAAATATTTCACACTTATTTGAGATTTTACATATCATATCCAGGATAGAATCAACCTGCTCTTCGCTGAGTTTTAATTCGTTGATATTGCGCTTGGCAACACTTTCATATTCAAAGATCAGGGCAGGTGAAATACTTAATTCATACTTCTCAGGCGATGTGTCAAAAAGCAATTTGAATGAGGCACCCTTTCTCGATTTTAGGGCTGAAATAAAAACATTGGTGTCAATTACTATTCTATACTTTTTTCTCACAATGGTAGTATATATAATACCGCGTAAAACAACAAGAGCTTTTTCTTAATACCAATTTTCTATGTATGACCGGTAGTTTTTCATTCTTACATGTTGCCTTCTTTTTTCAGGTTAACAACTACTCATGCTATCTCGCAGGGCAGGAGCGAGTTCTCGCAATTGGTGATTTCCTGATCGCAAACCTGTTCTGTCATCATACAAAATGTCTCTGTCATCTCACAAATTGTTTTTATAACATTGCAGAAAAGTTTTGTGATCTCACAATTATATTTTGTCACTTCGCACAAGGATTTTGTGACATCGCAAGCCGAATTTGCAAGGTCACAAACCCACCATGCAAGACAATTAAATTCCGGTATAAACATGCAACTCCGAAAATATTGGATTTGCTGAATTGGTTTTAATCTAAAGGTACATAATGGTTACGTACTGTTATATTTTCAATAAACAATGAATCATTTATCATATTTAATAATTTCTGCGGCAATAAAATTAGCAATCAATTTAAAATCGCGTGGTTTTGCAATAGCGGTTTTAGGAGGTTTTCCAATTGATGGGCAATCAACAGACAATACTCCTGTTTTATAATTGTATTTACACTGGAAACAGTATCTGTCTTTTTCTAATGACCATATTTCTATATAATTACCCTTATTATTTTTATAAGATTTAGAGTAACACATTATGAAATCCTTTTAAAAATCTCAAAACTATCGAACATCTTACCGAGTTACCCCCAATCTATGTTCACGTTCTTATTTCTTAAAACGAATGAAAAACGAGAAAATACTATGATAATAAATTACTTCAATCAGATTTCTAATATTTTTCATAGCAATATTTCTACCGTCCGGAATATCTTTATAGCGATATTGTTTTTGATACTTTTTAGTTTTATCCTTTTCAAAAACAATAAATGGATTAGCTTGTTCAGGATTAACTTCATAGAGTTTTTTATATTTGTCATAAGCCTTACTAATTGTTCTTTTGCGTTTACTATTTCTGGTAATGAGTATCAATTTATTGAAAAGCAAGTCAGTTTTTGCAAGATTATCAACAATAAATTTGGATGAATCGAAGTTTTTATCAAATTCAAGCCCATTAATAGAGTTGAATATTCCGACCAAGACATCACGAAATTCCATAATGACATTTCTATATTCTTGAAAGATTATGGTTTTCTCCCCGAAAATCCAAGAAATAATAGTACCTAAAAAGTACCAATAATGATGGAAATAACACTAATCTTCCAATCACTCACACTACACATCTTTGTTTTTCCATTTTTAATAATAAAGAGCAAACACAGTTACTTTCCATCCTTGAGAACCATTACAAGCAATTAGAGTGAATTTTTGTTTACCACACAATATTGAATTTACCAATGTGGAACCTTTATATTTCACTTCAACATATCCAGATGCTTTTAATATTTTACTACCATACTCTTTATGATCAATACTGAAATTTGAGAAACTAAAATTTTTATATGCCTCTGCAAATTCTTCTCTAGACATTATATTTATCTGTGGGAACTCTACCGAAATATTGTCATAATCTATACAACATGAAAGATATACTTTGCTCCAAATCTCAAATAACTTTTCTTTAGATAATCGGTTGTTTTTCGTTTTGTATTCATCATAATACGTTGCCCAAGTTTTTATTGGAGTAATATCAATGTCCGATAGTAAATAATCCCACATTTTGAATGAATCAGCCCCTTCATATTCAAGATTTTTACAAAATGAAGAAATAAATAGACTTGGCTGCAACCTTAATGTATAATAGAAATAACCACCAACTAAAATGGCAATTATTATAGCACTAATAATTAATTTTTTCATTTAAAGTCTATATTCTTTAACATATCCATTTTACAAACATAACGAACAATCGTCACCAATGGCTAGATATAGGTGCTCTGAAATTTTCCTACTCACAAATCTTTTGAAAAAGCAAAATTCTGAATTCATCGAAAACATCTTGTTGATAGGAGCAAGTAATGATTAGAACTGAAATGTTATTCTTCTTGATTTAACCTTTGGATTATTTCTTGTATATGATAACCCTCTAAATCCCATTCAATTTTTGTAGTTTTAAAATTATCTCCATCTTCTGGTTTCATAGTAAATGAAAGATTTACATTTTTTGTACCAAGATAATATTCAGTTTTCGTTTTACCTTTTCTATTAATGCCAATTCCATTATCTGTGGGTAAAATCGTATTTATCGAAGAGAGATTGAGGTTTCTTGTTTGGCGATCTCCTGTAAAAATTATCCTTTTGCTTGTTAATGTAAAAGATCCTTTATCAACTTGAACTACTTTAGTCTCTTTCGTTCCTGAAAAAACCCCTGGTCTTATCGAAACACCTTTCATAATACGGATAGAAAATCCCAAATATCCACCTCCAGTTTTAGTTGTCCTTTCTTCAGCAAGAACTATATTAGGAATATCTATTATTAATCTTTCACTCTTTTTTAACAAAACATTTGAAGGAAAATTGCTAGCTAAATCACCTTTAATAAATTGATTTATTATATCTTTTTTTTCCTTCTCGATGATCTCAGACGGACAATCCAGTAATAAAGTTTTACCAGAATTTATAATCGATTTATTACTTTTAAATATATTAAAAAATCCCACTTTATTTTCTCCTATCTTTTGGCTTTAAAGAAATATTATTTTCTGATGCCTCATTCCTAATAGATGCTTCTGTCCTACCTAATTTTTTTGCAATTTCGGAAGTGCTTACTCCGGCATTAGCTAACCTTCTAATTTGAATATCTTCTGATTTAGTCCATTTTTTCCCATGATTTAATGGTTTAAACATACTTTACTCCTTCAAAATATTTATATAGTTCTATCATATTGATGTGCAACTCGGATAACTTCCCATAGCAAACTTTTCTTCTCTGACGAAATTTACTGATGTTTTCTCGCATCTCATAACCAAACAATTTTCTAAAGTCAATTGGAATATTAATTGGGCAAGAAAATCCCGAATCAAAGAAAAAATACCCATCAACCCACGCAACCGAGCTTACCCGCAACAAAATAATTGACAATGAATTGGATAAATCATATATTCACGCGTTATTTTGAGATTACGCATGTTGAAAATGACCAAACATATCCATCACACCATGACCAGGCAGCGAACCGGGATGGGATAGATATTTTCTCTCGTTTAAGATACATCAGCCCGGTTCATCAAAACCGGGTTTTTTGTTTAAAGACTAAGGAGTGAACATGATAACATTAGCAATTCAGAAAGCGGGCCGGCTCAATGAAAGAACCATTCAGCTCTTGAAGGAGTGCGGCATCATCTTCAGCAACGGTGGAACCTCGAAATTACGTTCGGAATCCAGCGATTTTCCGATCCGTATTCTTTACTTGCGGGATGACGATATTCCCGAATGTATCGCCGATCGCATCGCCGACATTGGCATCGTGGGTGAGAATGTCTTTTACGAAAAAAACCGTCCCGCTCGAATCGTCGAGCAGCTCGGTTTCGCCAAATGCCGCCTTGCCATCGCCGTGCCGAAACAATACGAATTTGCCGGTCTCGCCGATTTACAAGGTTTGAGCATTGCCACTTCCTACCCGGGAATTCTAAGGCGGTTTTTAGCAGAGAATCAGATCAGGGCGGAAATTCACGAGATCAGTGGCTCGGTCGAAGTCGCCCCCGGAATAGGACTGGCGCAGGCGATTTTCGATATCGTCAATACCGGCAGCACCCTGCTGGCAAATGGTCTGAAGGAAGTTTATACCGTATTGAAATCCGAAGCCGTTCTAATTGCGGGCGAGGAACTTGACCCTGCTAAACAAAAATTGCTGGATCAATTAGTGTTCCGGACTCGCTCGGTGAATGCGGCTCGCTCGCGTAAATATATCCTCTTGAATGCACCCAACGATTCAATCGCCAAAATCTGTGCGATTCTGCCCGGAATGAAAAGTCCCACGATCATGCCGCTGGCAATTTCAGGCTGGAGTTCGATTCACTCGGT
>CAZJIU010000092.1:0-2405 GCA_964546145.1 uncultured bacterium | reverse complement strand
GGAGTCCGGTGCTGGCGCAAGAGCGTTCCAATCGAAAGAGTCGGTCTTTATATTCCCGGCGGAACGGCGCCCCTCTTCTCTACCGTGCTGATGCTTGGCATTCCGGCGCGGCTGGCGGGCTGCCAGGAGATCGTGCTCTGTACGCCACCGGATAAATTAGGTCAAGTCAATCCGGTAATCCTTTACACCGCATTTATTTTAGGAATTGATCAAATCTTCAAGGTTGGCGGCGCTCAGGCTATTGCGGCAATGGCTTACGGTACCGGAATGATCCCGAAAGTCTATAAAATTTTCGGTCCGGGTAATCAGTACGTTACTATCGCCAAGCAGCTGGTCAGCACCGAAGGTGTTGCCATTGATCTGCCGGCGGGACCATCGGAAGTCGCCGTGATTGCCGACGATAAAGCCGATCCGGAACTGATCGCCTCCGATTTACTCTCGCAAGCCGAGCATGGCGCCGACAGCCAGGTCATTCTGATTACAAACTCCGAATCACAGCTTGAAAATGTGCTGAAAGCGATTGCCCAACAAATTGAGGATTTACCCCGGAAGTCCATCGCGAATCAGGCGTTGACTCACAGTAAAGCAATTTTAGTAGACAGTCTGGAGACGGCAGTGCAGCTGTCCAATTATTACGCGCCCGAACATCTGATTATTCAAACCGAAAATGCCGCAACATTGGCGGATAAGGTTACCAATGCCGGGTCGGTCTTTAGCGGCAGCTGGACACCGGAAGCGGCTGGAGATTACGCTTCGGGTACTAACCACACCCTGCCAACCAATGCTTATGCCCGGAGTTATAGTGGAGTCTCCCTGGATAGTTTTCTGAAAAAAATCACCTTTCAGCAAATTTCACCGCAGGGATTGCAAAAGCTCGGACCGGCAATCGAGTACCTGGCAGAGGAAGAGGGCTTGCGAGCTCATCGGAAGGCAGTTAGTATTCGTCTCGAAAAAATAGGGAGGTCAGCCGATAATGATTGATTTCAATGCACTGGTTCGACCACATATTCTTGGCTTAAAGCCCTATAACACCGCCAGAGATGACTATTCCGGGAAGATTGGAATTTTCCTGGATGCCAACGAAAACTCGCTGGGTTCGGCAGTAACCGATTCTTATAATCGCTATCCGGATCCCCATCAAGTTGAACTAAAAGCCAAAGTCGCTGCGATGCAAGGCGTGACCCCGGAGCAGGTTTTTCTGGGCAGCGGCAGCGACGAGGTTATTGACCTGTTAATCCGGGTTTTCTGCGAACCGGGTCGCGACAAAATTATGGTCTTGTCGCCGACTTACGGGATGTATGCCGTATGCGCTGCCGCCAACAATGTCAGTGTGGTTGAGATCCCGCTCACCGAATCATTTACTATCAACACGCAGCAGACTCTTGAAAATGCTGCGGACGTCAAATTGCTGTTTCTCTGTTCGCCAAATAATCCCACCGGCAATTGTTTGCCCCAATCCGAAATTGCGGAAATTCTAAAAAACTTCGCCGGAATCGTCGTCCTGGACGAAGCCTATATTGATTTTGCGCCGGGTCGCAGCTGGCTGCCCCGATTAAGCAGCTATCCGAATCTGGTAATCATGCAGACCTTTTCCAAAGCCTGGGGGCTGGCTAATCTACGCCTGGGAATGGCTTGCGCCAATCCGGCTATCGTCAATTTTCTATCTTGGATTAAATACCCTTACAACATCAGCGGCTTAACCCAGGAATTGGCACTGAAAGCGCTGAAAAATGAACCGGCAAAAGAGCAGATGGTTGCGTTAATCCTCGCCGAAAGAAAAAAACTGGAAAAGGAGCTTGCCGGACTTCCGATTGTGCAAAAAGTTTATCCCTCCGATGCTAATTTTCTCCTGGTAAAATTCAATAATTCGCCGTCAGTTTTCGAATTTCTGATTGGGCAGCGAATTATTGTCCGGGATCGCTCACACGCCGCGCATTGTGATAATTGTCTGCGGATTACGGTCGGAACATCGGAAGAGAATAAAATCTTAATCGCAAAATTAAAGGAATTTGACTCACGATGAAGAAAGTTCTGTTTATTGACCGCGATGGCACGATCATCGTCGAACCACCAGACGAACAGGTGGATTCACTCACGAAACTGGAGTTCATTCCCGGTGCGATTACTACCCTGCACCGGATCGCTTCCGAGCTGGACTTCGAATTGGTTATGGTTTCCAACCAGGATGGTCTGGGAACGGAATCTTTTCCCGAAGAAGATTTTTGGCCGGTTCAAAATAAAATGCTGAAAACTTTAGCGGGTGAGGGTGTGGAGTTTGCCGAAATTTTAATTGACCGCAGCTTGCCGGAAGAGAATGCTCCAACCCGCAAACCGCGGACCGGTCTGCTGAGCAATTATCTGCAGGGCAATTACGACTTGAAAAATTCCTACGTTATCGGCGATCG
>CAZJIU010000091.1:0-7575 GCA_964546145.1 uncultured bacterium | reverse complement strand
GGCAACTGGCGGCGAGCTGCCCAGCGGCATCTATTTTTGCCGGTTAGATCGCACATCTGCCCATGGCGCATTTTGCGAAGTCCAAAAGATGGTGTTACTTAAGTAGAAAATCATTTTTTATGACTGTCAGCCTGATTGCTAGATTTTTATCAATAAATAGTGGACTGGTTATCAACCGGATACTTATTTCTACCGGGCGCCACTCGGAATTGACTATTGGCAGTAATCCGAAGAGCAATAAGCAAGTTTTAATCTTGAAATGGTATATGTAAAATAGCTGCGGATCGGGATATGGACATTCTGGGAATATCCTGTTATTATCATGACAGCGCCGCCTGCCTGGTCAGGGACGGTGAAATCATCGCTGCTGCCCAGGAGGAACGCTTCACCCGCAAGAAACACGATCACTCCTTTCCAACCAATGCCATTCGCTTCTGCCTCGAATATGGCGGCGTCAGCGGCAAAGAACTGGATCTGGTTACTTTCTATGAGAAACCGTTTTTGAAATTTGAGCGCATTCTCGAGACCTATCTTGCCTACGCGCCGCTGGGCATTCGCTCTTTTCTGAAAGCAATGCCGTTGTGGATTAAAAAGAAGCTCTGGCTCAAAGATTTAATTAAAGAGGAATTGAATTATACCGGGAAAATTATCTTTCCCGAGCATCACGAATCCCATGCCGCCTCTGCTTTTTTCCCATCGCCTTTTCAGGAAGCGGCTTTTATTACCATGGACGGTGTGGGGGAGTGGGCAACCGCCAGTTTTGGAATCGGAAAAGATAATCAGGTTCAACTTATGGCTGAGATCAGTTTTCCGCATTCGCTGGGACTGCTTTATTCGGCTTTTACTTACTATACCGGTTTTCGGGTCAATTCTGGCGAATACAAAGTCATGGGCTTGGCTCCGTATGGCGAATCGAAATATAAGAAGTTGATCTACGATCACCTGATCAATGTCAAGGATGATGGTTCCTTTCGACTGAATATGGCTTATTTCGACTATGGCGCCGGTTTACGGATGACTGGTGAGAAATTTCACCGGCTGTTTGGTGGACCGCCGCGTAAGCCGGAAAGCAAATTAACTCAGAAAGATATGGATCTGGCGCGCTCGATTCAGGAGGTAATCGAGGAAATTGTGCTGAAAATGGCGCGGCACGTCAAGCAGCAAACCGGGATGAAAAACCTCTGCCTGGCGGGTGGCGTGGCGCTTAATTGTGTTGCAAATGGAAAGCTACTCCGCACCGGTCTTTTCGATGACGTCTGGATTCAGCCGGCTGCCGGTGACGCCGGGGGAGCAGTCGGAGCCGCACTGTTTACCTGGCATCAGTACCTGGATAAGCCGCGAACTGCCGTCAAGGGTGATTCAATGAAAGGTTCCTTTTTAGGACCTGAATATAATGACGACCGGATCGTCGAATTTTTGACTAAAAAACATTACAAATATACCAAATTGAACGATGATGAGCTGCCCGGTCTGGTCGCTGATTTGATTGCAGCGGGTAATATCATCGGCTGGTTTCAGGGGCGGATGGAGTTTGGTCCGCGGGCGCTGGGAGCACGCTCGATCATTGGCGATGCCCGGTCGCCGCAAATGCAGAAAACGATGAACCTGAAAATCAAATATCGGGAAAGTTTTCGACCATTCGCGCCTTCGGTGCTGGCGGAGAAAATTTCCGATTATTTTGAAATTGACCGTCAGAGTCCCTACATGCTGCTGGTTGCCGACGTCCAGCACGCACGTCAGATTGAGATGACCCCTGAGCAGCGGAGCTATTTTGGGTTGGAGAAATTGAATGTGGTTCGTTCGGACATTCCGGCAGTGACTCATGTGGATTATTCTGCCCGAATTCAGTCGGTGCAGCGGGAAACCAACGCGCTCTATTACAAGATGCTGTCCGTTTTTAATGAAAAGTATGACTGTGCGGTTATCGTCAATACCTCATTTAATGTACGCGGCGAACCGATTGTCTGCACTCCCGCAGACGCTTACCGCTGCTTCATGCGTACCGAAATGGATTATCTGGTAATGGGCAATTACCTGCTGACGAAAAAAGATCAGCAGCCGCTGGCAAGCGACACCGACTGGCGTAAAGAATATATCCTGGATTAAAGTCATGATCGAAGAACTGAAAAATATCAAAGGCACTCGTAATAACATACATAAATTCGCGATCACGGTAGCAGTTGTGCTGGCAGTGATCGGCGTTGTGGTTTACTGGAAGGATCAGGCAGGCTATCAATATCTTTGGCTTATTGCGGGTTTACTGATTGTCTGCGGTTGGACAATCCCGGTGATTTTAAAGCCGCTGTATTTTGTCTGGATGGCATTTGCGGCGCTGCTGGGCTGGATAATGACCCGTGTTATTTTGGGGATTTTGTTTTATATTATCTTCACGCCGATTGGCGTTATCGGGCGGTTACTTGGGAAAAGATTTTTGGATTTGAGGTGGAAGGCAGCGGCGGATTCTTACTGGGAATATCGGAAAGACAACCGACTCGATCCTGAACACTACGAGAAGCAATTTTAAACTGCTTTTGAGTTTTTGAGGAGCAGCAATGAGTAAATTGACAATTCTATCAGAATTCTGGGATTTTCTGAAAGTCCGCAAAAAATGGTGGCTGGGACCGATTGTAGTCTTCCTGCTGCTGTTGGGATTTGTCATTGTGCTGACCGAAGGCTCTGCCATCGCGCCGTTTATTTACTCGTTGTTCTAATTAATGCGCCATAGAATTAATCATTTCGATTGCTGTGAATCGGCTAAAAGCGCATTTGAAAGCAATCCTAACTTAGTCTTCTAGCAGGTAGTTATATTTTTTTAGAAACTAGTTCGGTTATTTTCATTAAAGGGTAATAAATGAAAATATTAATCGTTTACGGAACACGCTTCGGGATGACCAGGCTCACTGCGGAAACCATGGCTGCGCGGTTACGTGACAATTATAGCCATTCCGTCACGGTCACGACATATAAACTGGAAAAATCGCTGTGCAAACAGATTAATGAATTTGATTTATTGATAGTCGGTTCTTCGATTGTCTCCGGGATGTGGAAATCGGGAGTGAAACGGTTTCTGAAGAAATATGCCCGGAATAAACGTGTTGCCCTTTTTGTCTCAGCCGGCGGAACACTCAACCGGGCGCTGAAGGATGGACGTCCGCAGTCCGAAGGAGTTGCGACTGCGATTCAGCGCTATATTCAGCCGGTTGTAGAAAAATACGGGTTAGAGCCGATCAAACTGGGCGCCTTCGGCGGGCAATCCGGCAAAGGGGATAAAATCAAATATTCCAACTGGTCAAAAGAAGACATCATTCTCTGGGTTGACGAATTATCAAAAACATTGAATTCGATTGTTGAAACTAATCGGGAAGCAAAAAGCCTGGAATAGAAATTGAGTCCGTTCTGCATTCGATGATATTAAAAGCCGATGATCGAAACAGTAAGCTTGCCTACTTTAGTTTAGACTCCGAATTAGGCAAATTTACCATAGTCTGGCAGGAAGAGGACGGGATTCCAAAAATCCAACGAATATTCCTTTCGAATTTGAGTTGTACTTCCGAGGATAAAGCCCGGGTAATTTTTCAGGAATTGGTAAGTGGGATTCATCCGGCAATATCCGAAACCAGTCGGAAAATTCAGACTTTTCTCACTGGTGAAATGGTGAGTTTTGATCTGGAATTCCTGAACATGGAACAGTGTACAACATTTCAACGAATGGTCTTACTGGCTGAATCCGAGGTGCCGCGCGGATGGGTCACAACTTATGGCAGAATTGCCATACACTTGGGTTTAGCGAATGGAGCTCGCGCGGTCGGCAATGCCCTGGCGCAAAATCCCTTTCCGATCATCATTCCCTGTCATCGGGCGATCAGGTCCGATAATCGTCTGGGCGGTTTTCAGGGAGGAGTTGCGCTGAAGCGGGCGTTATTGATGCTGGAAGGGGTGGAGGTTGATGCAGGCGGACGAGTCCACAATCCCAGGATTTATTATTGAATTGCTTTGAATTTATGACTATTACATTTGATCCAATCGGCATAATCCATACTCCTTTCAAGACCAAGGAGGGAATGCCAATTCAATCCAGCAGAGCAAAAGGAATCAAAGGCAGGATTGAATTAAAACCGGAATTTGTGCCCGGACTGTTAGACCTTGATGGATTTTCGCATATTATCCTGGTCTATCACTTTCATCAGTCAGTAGGATTTGAATTACAGACAAAGCCTTTTCTTGACGATAAAAAGCATGGTATTTTTGCGATAAGAGCGCCCAAAAGACCCAATCCGATTGGAATCTCCGTCGTCAAACTGCTAAGCATTAGTGACAACATTTTAGAGATTGAAAATGTGGACATGCTCGATGGAACACCCCTGCTGGATATCAAACCATACATCACGGATTTTGATATCCATGACATCGAGAAAAGTGGCTGGATTCAGAATAAATCGCGTAAACTGAAGCAGATCCGGTCGGATAACAGGTTTAAATAACGTGAGTTTGGTATAAGGAAATACTCTTAACAATGGGGATAAAAACTGTTGAAACAGTTCGAATTATCTCGATATTTGGGGGTAACCCCCGAATTTCCCACCAGGGACTCTCTCATCGGAGACTCTCCATCGGGAGTTCTGATGAACCTCCGGAGCCGTTGGAGAATTCGGGGATTAAGCTTATGGAGGTAATGAATATGAATATCAGGGCGGGTTTTTATAATCTATGGTTAATCCTTGCAATTACCGGAGCTTTCGCGGGGTTGCTAATGGTAATAGGTGATAAACTTCGGGGAGTAAAAATAGAAAATCCTGAAGACCACCACAATCCAAAGATTATCATTGTTGGTTCTTTTCCACTTTTAGCATTCTTAGTAGTTTCTATTTTCACGCCAATTGTGACGGGTACTTTATTTTGGATAGGTTGCGGTCTACTCATTATTGCAGGAATCATCTATGTATTGTCAATCGGAGCCTTTGTCAAATCTCAAAAAGGACTGACTACAATAGGTATTTATCAGGTTTCCCGAAATCCTATGTATATTGCGATGTTTTTGATCTTTATTGCTTTTTCGCTGATGATCTGGCAAGCCGAGCCAATCATGGGAATTTTAACCGTATTTATCACCCTGCCGAGTGTATTTGCTATTCATTGGATGGTGCTCGGAGAGGAACGTTTTCTCACCAAAAAATATGGTGATGCCTATCGTGAGTATATGAATAAAACACCGAGATATATTGGATTATCCAAAAGGGAGTCATTAAATCAAAAATAAGTGTTATAACAATCGAAAAGAAGCCCACCTTGTGCAACTCTCGTCTGCTATCACACTCGTGCAACAGCGGATAAAAGGGAAATCAGAGATTCCCTAAAATTTGCTTGTTGGTAACTTATTTTATCCGCAACCGCTAGATGAAATCGGGCAATCAAAGGATGATTTAAAATGATAAAAGATAAACCTATGTCAAATTTCATTTTTAAGATGATGACAATTGTTATGCGAATGCGAGGACTTTTCCGCAATAAAAAGTATGAAGTTTTATTAACCGGGATTAAAAAAGGCGACGTAGTTCTGGATTATGGTTGTGGGATAGGGTTTAATACAATACCTGCTTCAAAGATAGTAGGAGAGAGAGGCAAGGTATATGCTTTGGATATTCATCCCTTAGCGATAAAAACGGTAAATAATAAAATAAAGAAAAAGAGGTTGGTAAATGTAGATACGATTATCTCGGATTTAGATACTAAACTCCCGGATAACCTGGTAGATATTGTTTTACTTTATAATGTACTTCCGATGATTAAAAATCGTTCTGTTTTAATTAATGAATTATATAGAGTATTAAGAAGGGGAGGAATTCTTTCTGTGAAAAGTGGTTTAGGCATAAACGTGTATTCGAAAAAGAAAATAGAAATTGAAGATTTGGAAAGACTTATGCTAGATAACGGTCCATTAAAATTAAAGGAAAAAAATGGGAAATATTGTATTTTTGAAAAAATTTAGAGGAGAGGAAATAAAATGGGAGAATTAAAAAAAGATAAATCAAATAGATTTAAAAGTGATTGAAATGATTGATTCAAGAATCAAAAAATTCTACTCAGCAATACCAAATGAACAGAAAGAATTCATAGAAGATTTTGATGAAGCCCATTCTCAGAAAAGCCTGCGTGTTAATGAAATTACGTGGAAATACTTCGATTCAGAAAAAGGCAGTGAGGTATTATTGTTACTTCATGGAGGGTATGCTGATTTCGATATGTGGATCCATCAGATTGTCGAGTTTGAAAAAAACTACCGCATCATAGCACCCTCGTGTCCAGTATTGCCGAATGCGAAGATGAAAGAGTATTCTGACGCACTTTACGCAATACTAAAAGCCGAAAACATCCAAAAAGTCAATGTAATGGGATATAGCGAGGGTGGACTAATCGCACAATGCTTCCTAAGGGATTATTTAGCCATGGTGGATAAAGCCATTCTGGCTCATACGTTTTACCCTTCCCCTGAAGTTTCATATTATCGTCACAATTTTACGTTATTCAGAATCTTACCTTCCTGCATAACCGAATTGATATTCAGAGCATTAGCGAAACCGGACAAAGAAGAGTTGCAGCACGATTCAACCGAATGGCTCGAATGGTACAAAGGTTATTTCAAGGAGTTAAAATCAAGGCTTACAAAGGAAACCATCATAACCCATATAGACCTGATGATTGACTTTGTGAGAAACTATCACTTCCAGGCAGATGATTTATCTAAGTGGAAAGGCAAGCTGCTAATCACCGTTGCCGAAGATGATATCGTTATGAAATATTTTGATGGACTGAAGCGGCTTTATCCAAATGCTGAATATCATGTGTTTAGAAAAGGGCTTGGTGCTCATTCACTTGCCCTGATTTCTCCGCAGATTTTCAATCAGCGCATCCGCCAGTTTTTGGAAAATGAGACAGGTGCTGCCTAACAACTGCTTGCGCTTGACCGCCTTGGGCACAAGTATGCGTGCACCAAAAGCCTGCTATAGCTCTGGTTTTTTGAAGGAGTTTGGCCAAAATCGGCGGCAAGTGAAGCGGAGCATTGGGCGATATTGCTCCTATGGAGGCGGTTTACATTCGCGCAATTTTTAATGCCGGTGCCGTTAGCCGCAATACCTCCTATTTAGGAAGGAGTCAGCAATGAGCATTGCTACCATCACTATAACAATATCTGCCGTCTGGGTCTCATCAGAGATTATTCTTAGTCTTCTTAGACGAGCTAAAACTACCGACAAGCAACTTAGCAAATCTTCCTTTCGGTTCATTTGGGTAGTCATTGCTATCTCTGTGTCGGCGGGAGTGTTTATCGGCTACTATAATTTTGGGCGCTTCGCTGGGGACTCCGTGCTATTCCCGGTGATCGGCATTACATTGATGGTCTGTGGGATTGTCATGCGTTGGATAGCCATCTTCACCTTAAGACGACAATTCAACGTTGAAGTTGCAATTACCCAGGATCACCGCTTGGTCAAGGAAGGCATCTATCGCCGCCTGCGTCATCCGGCATACGCCGGCAGTTTGCTTTCTTTCCTCGGGCTTGGTTTAACGTTCGCAAACTAT
>CAZJIU010000090.1:0-8060 GCA_964546145.1 uncultured bacterium | reverse complement strand
TAAAAGTCAATTTCAGCACCACTATTTCCGGTCTCGAAGAGGTGCGAATCGGTGGTCCCCAGGTACCGTATCCGCAGGATACATAAAAGTGAGTATCGCCGATTTTCCGATACCCATAACTAATACTATAGATCGCCGATGTAATATAGTTAAACGGCCAGAGCTGTCCGTGATGGGTATGACCGGATAACTGCAAGTTAATTTGATTCTCGACGGCTTCCTGGAGATTAACTGGCTGATGATCAATAAGTATAACCGGTTTCTCACGATCAATATTTTTAAGCAATTTTTCTAAGGATCGCCGACTTTTTCCACTAAACCGATGAGCTTCCCGATCTTCCCGACCGACAAGAACAATACCGTTTGACAAAGTTAATACGGAATCACGAAGCACAATAATTCCATGATTTTGAAGGTATTGATTTGCAGCAGTCACACCGCCGATATATTCATGGTTGCCGGTTACAGTATAAATACCAAAAGGGGCTCGGAGATCCTGGAGCTGCTTGCCCAAATCTTTCTTAATCAATAAACCGGGATCTTCGTCAATAATATCTCCGGCAAAAAGAATCAAGTCTGGGCAAACCATGTTGATCTGCTTAACCATTTTCTGCAGTTGTCGAGGTCCGACAACCGTTCCCAAGTGCAGATCACTCGCCAGGGCAATTTTGAACTCCTCCTCCCCTGCAACTTTTTTGTCAACCTTTATTTCCAATTGTCGGATTCGTGGATGTAAAGCATTAATCCGCCCGGCGATCAGGATCAATCCGACGATTAGCACAGAACCAATCCCCAGATAAAAATGAACTTTCATAGGATTCTGATAAAAAATTTGTGGGAAAAATGGAATTTGATGATGAATCAACCGAAAAATATCAATTAGCAACACCAGCAATAAAAAATATACCATCGCCGCTAACCAGTAAGAACCGACCCAGACGAGAGTGTTAGATATGATCCCGATTTTAATTCTTTCAATGATGCGGCCTAAGAAAAAAGCGGATGCCAGAAGAATAAATGCAAAAATATAAATTTTTCGGATTACCGGCGAAATCGAAAAAGCCTGCAGCCCATGAAGAAAAATGTATAGATTCACACCGCAATAAAACGTCAGGACAACCACCAGAAAAATCAAGAAATGATAAACCTTCAAATTATAACAACCTTATAGCGTTATATTCCGGCAAACCAGCCCGGATAATTTTAATGGCAGTCTTTTTGACGTCATAAGTTAAAAACCGTACCGTTAGAATTTTCGTCAGAGTATCATAAATAATATATTTTGCCTGTTTGTTATTATCCCGCGGCTGGCCAACACTCCCGATATTAATAATGTACCGCTTTTCGTGATCGAGACAATAATCCCTTTCGTGAAGCGATTCGATAACTACATAATCACCATTGTAAGTGTATAGACCAAGCATATGGGTATGACCAATAAATGCAATCTGTTCGGGGAACGACTGAAAAATATAATTAAGATACCTATCCGGATAGTAAATGATATAATCCTCAAAGGAGTCGGGTGGAACACCATGCACGAAACGAATATTTTCCGCCACAAGATAAATCGGCAGCGTGCGAATGAAATCGAGCGTTGCCTTGCTGATCATATTTTTGGTAATCATCAGCGATTCATAAGCAATCTCATTAAGGGCACTCAGAATCCGACTATCCAGCAGGGCATATTCATGATTCCCTATGATTGTGGGAATATTACGGCGGATAATCTCGCTGGCGACCTCCTCCGAATCGGCACCGTAATCAATAAAATCCCCAAGACAGTACACGACGTCAACTGCCTGCTTATCCAGATCCTTAAGCACAGTTTGAAATGCTTCAAGATTGCCGTGAATGTCCGCCAGCACCGCAATTTTCATAATCAATAATCAGGGTATTAAATTCATCATCGGATCCCAGGGCGGCAACATAATCGGTTTAGTCTTTAATAGATTCAGAACATCCTGCGGCAGGCGCGATTTTTGAATAATAATAGTAAATACATATTGATCAAACCAGTTATCATACATGGCATACAGACCACTTTTACCAACATCCGTGCCCCAGGAATTTTCCACCAGCCATTTTACCGGCTTGCCATCAACCAGGTCAACTCCAATAAATACCATGCCATGATTAGGAGTCGAAGCCTGGGTCAATAGACGCTCTTTCTTAGACAAGTCAGGCTTAATTCGGAAAAGAGTCGGATAATCCCAAATTCCCTGCTCCATGATGCCCGATTTATTGTCCATGTCGTATTTGACATCGGCGGCAAACCAGACTGGCACACTATCCAGTAAAGTTGCCAGGGTCAACTCCTTCAAGCGGGAGATTTCGAGATTGACAAAAGTCATATTATTCTGATCAATAAAGTTACGGCAATAACTTATTTCATAATACTTATTATAGGGATGCATGGCATGATCCATGATCGTCACATATTGACTCAAGTCAACGCCAACAACCTCCTGATAGAAACTCTGAGGAGTATAGTTTTTTTCCACAACCTTGTCATCCTTATCACGATACTTCCAGACGAAATTAGCCGGCGGCACGCCAAAATGGTAAACTAACAGACGATAGACCTCGGCTAACATCTCACTCTTCCTTTGCATGAGATTTGCCTCTTTTGCACCCGCAATTACCATCTGCCGCAATTCGAGAGCATCTTGCCGCAGCAAATTATCGGTAATAAAAGTAAAATTTGCCGATTTCTCGCTGGTCACTGTCTCCGGCATAACCTCTTTCGGTACCACGCCGTACTTTTCAACCAGGGCAACAAAATAATTCCACCATCCTCCATCAGCAACCGGTGATTCAAAAAGCTTATGCATCTCCCGGTCATCTAAATCTTTCTTCGCATTCTCGATCATCAGTTCTAAAAAAGTATTGGCTTTCTCCAGCTTGTCCCAGAAAAATAGGTAAGTCTCCGAAAACTCAAAACCGGACAGATGGTATTTTTTAATCACCGCCGGGCGCATTATGTTAAATCCGGCAAACATCCAACAGCGGCCGGTGCTTTTCTGGTCGGTGACTCCTTCGGTCTTGATTCTAAATGAAAATACATCGTTATGATTATTGAATAATTCACGGTTTAACGTCAACTGTTTCATATCGGTATTGGTGACGGCATTCAATAATGCCCGATCGGTTCCATGCAAATCAAGCTGCTGCTGGAATTGCTGAATCATTTCGGGCGTCACGCTCTTGTTCGACTTTGCCAGGTTAGGTATAAAAAAGAGAACGAGGATAGCGACAATGGCTATTGGTTTCAGAACCTTTCGTAACATGATCAATGCTCCTTTATTTTTCGATGATGGTAAAAATCGGTTTTAATATACAACAATTATAGAAATTGGTAAGATTAAAGTTATTTTATAGACACGGAGTTACGCTGAGGAAGAACGGAGAAACACGGAGATTTTTGTAGAATTCATCTAAAATTGTCTTCGCCAATTTTTCGCCCAATGTTTCACCTAATCCCCTACAATAACAGTCCAACAATTATAAGACAACTTTACGATTATCTTATTCCCAATCCATACATTGATGAATTTTACTGTACTCAATTTTATTACAAATCTACTAACCAATTCAATTACTACCCAATCCCACTCTTGTCTGTTATTCTCATAACTTCTTTATCACATTTACCCATTTAATTTTTTTATTTTTTTGTTTTTAAAAATATAATTGTTAAGATAGTGTATGTTATGTGTCTATCTGAAAATTTTTGCCAAGGAAGGATAGGAAATTTAACCAAATCAACAGTAACTATTTTTAAGGAGAGAGGCTATGAAACGTTCGCTATTTTTCTTAGTTGCATTATGTCTCATCGCTACTTCTGTGCTCTGGGCACAGAGCGTGGGAGACTATGGATCTGCAGTAAACGGTGATTGGACTAGTACCGCAACATGGGTTGTGTGTGCGACAGATGGAACCTGGGATGGAGCCACTGCGGCAACTGCTTATCCCGGTAGCTCTGATAATGTCTGGATATGTTCAGGGGATACGGTGATATTCGATACAAGTTCAAAAAGTTGCAATAATTTGACCGTCGAATCAGAGGGTTCACTTATTGCAAACAAAGATGTTACATCACCAACATATGTTAAAGTATGTGGTACTACTTTGACGGTCAATGGGAATTATGGTGGTGTAGATGATGGATTAGGTCTAAAACCTTCTGGTGATGCAGGAGCAACTCTAACGATCACGGGAACCGGAACATGTAATATTAGTCGTATCCAGCCTCAAAATGCAAATCAAACATTGGTTTTTGATATGGATTGTGGGATCAACTATGGTGGAAGCAGTGGTACAGGTAGTGCGGCATTATATCCTAATGGAAAAGATGGTTGTACGTTCACCATTAACGCTGGAAAAACTCTTACTATGGGAGATAATGCATATATATCACTTGGTAGCAGCGGAGATAGCGCCGGTAATCTCAACCTGACAATTAATGTTGATGGAACACTCACTTGTAGTGGTAGTAATTCTAAATTTAATTTGAATAATTCAACCGGATTTACCTCCACACTAAATATCAATAATGGTGGTACTGTAAATGTAAATTCCTATTTACGGGGTGGTGCTAAAAATGAAGGTACGGTCAATATCACAGTTGCCAGTGGTGGCACTTTAAATGGCACAGTCACCGGAACATTTGATATCTCAACTGCAGATGTTGCAGTCAATGGGAGTCTAAATTGCGCTGGAATGTTAGATGCCGGGACGAAACAAATTGCTGGTACCGGTTCCCTGACTCTCGATGCAGGCGCGACATTAATGACAGCTCATCCCGATGGAATTGAGGGATCAATAATAGTTACTGGAACGATAGCTTTAAATACAGCTGCGAATTACACTTATAATGGGACTGTTGCCCAAGTCACCGGTACATCATTACCAGCAACGGTATTCGATCTCACAATTGATAACGACGCTGGTGTAACCTTGTCCCAAGCGACTACAGTAAATGGTTTCCTTACACTTACTAGCGGTGATTTAGCCCTGAATGGAAAAGCACTTGTATTTTTGACTGGAATTGGCGACGGAACAATTTTAGAGACAGCCACACTGACTGCACCAACCGATGTCAATGTTGGCAGCTTAGGTGCGACTATTACCTCGACGGCCGACTTAGGCGCAACGGTTGTTAAAAGAGGATTTAGTGCCCAAACGGTAAACGACGAAATTGGTATTCTGCGCTGGTATATGATTACCCCAACGACCAATACCGGTTTGAATGCCACTCTGGTTTTCAACTATGACGAAAGCGAGCTTAATGGCTTAACAGAAACCGACTTGGTTCTTTATAGTTCCGCCGATACCGGCAAGACCTGGACTGAACAAGGGGGCACTTTAGACGCAGCTAATAATAAGATTACTTTGACAGGTATTGATGCATTCTCAATGTGGACAGCAGGAGGTACACCAGTGATCCCTGCACCAGCGGTTTTTATTTCGGAATATATTGAGGGTAGCAGTAATAATAAAGCAATTGAGATCTACAATGCTACTAGCGAAACAATTGATTTGAGTCTCTTTACCGTAAAACAGGCTAATAATGGTAGCGGCTGGGGTTGCAAAGATGGAACACCGGATACCCGCTATGTATTGCCACTGACGGGAACTCTGGCAGCCGGCGATGTTTTCGTTGTCTACAATAGTGCTGCCGATGCCGCTATTGTTGCGGTCGGTGATTTGGGACTGGCATACAACAGCACGGTAAATGGTGGCGATGGTGACAACGTGCCGGCATTTACTGGCGATGATGCTATTGGATTATTTTACAATGATGTCTTAATTGATGTCATTGGTGTTCCTGATACTGATCCCGGTACCAACTGGCCCGTAGCCGGGACGGGAGCAACTTCTGAATTTACCTTAGTCCGCAAATCCAGTGTGGTAACAGGTAACACCAACTGGGCTTTATCAGCTGGCACTGATGCCGATGATTCCGAATGGGAAGTCTATCCCCAGAATACTTTCGCATATCTTGGTGAACATCCTACATTACCGAAGGTATTCTTCTCCGAATATATTGAGGGTAGCAGTAGTAACAAAGCACTGGAAATTTATAATGGTACTGGTGCAGAAATCAGTCTTAACGATTTTAGAATCAATCAATCAACAAATGGTGGCGGATGGGCATATCAGCATATATTTCCGACCGACGCAACCCTGGCTAGTGGAGATGTCTGGGTAATTCTCAATGATGCTACTGACGCAAGTCTATTTTCATCTGCCGATGCAGATGAATTTTTAGCCTACCCTAGCGTAGTTCATCATAATGGCGACGACGCTCGTGCATTAGAGTGGACACCTGACGGAGGTACAACCTGGATTATTCTTGACATCATTGGTGATCCTGATACCGATCCTGGTGATGGATGGGATGTTGCGGGAGTTACTGCGGCGACGAAAGATCATACTCTGGTTCGCAAAGCCAGTGTTTTAGAAGGCAATACCGACTGGGCAGCTTCCGCCGGAACTAATGCTACCGATTCCGAATGGGAAGTTTATGATGTTGATACGTTCACTTTTCTTGGCGAACATCCTACGATAATCATACCGCTGAAAATCGCAAAAGCCCGATCAATCAGCTTGACTGAAATTGAACTTGTTTATACCGACACATTAGAATCCATCAATGCCGCTGATTATTCGATTCTAGGTTCCAGTGGTATCACCATCAGCAGCGTCGTTCTTGACGCCACTGATGGAACAATTGTCAAGCTGACCGCCAGCGCAGACATCGTTGGTGACACGGTTCTGGATACGTTAATTGATGCAGCAACTCCAGACACAATTGCTTTCTATATCGGTATTACGCCGTTGGCTCTTACCAATACTCTAAATCCTGATGGCAAGATCGAAGAAGATTATACCGCCACTTTTAAAGGTATTGTTTACGGCAACGATGCCTATAGTGATGTCTGGTTCGCTGACGGAAGCGGTGCCTACCACGGACTTTCAATTTACAATAACGCTTTCGTCAGTGAAGTTGCCGTTGGTGATGAAATAATTGTCAGTGCCACACTGGATGTTTATAATAATATGACCGAATTGAAAAATCCTGGCTTGATATCTAAAACCAGCGGTGCCACACTTTATGATGCTTTTAAAATTCATGGTGCTGATATTGATACTTCGCTGGCAGCCGATACAAATCCTGCAGAACAATATGAAAACCAATTGGTGAAAATTGATAGTGCCCTGGTTTTAGCCTATGATAATTATCAATATTACTGCACTGATGATGGCATAAGCATTTTTAAAGTCAGCGGTCAGATAAATTTCCATTTGGCAGATGTCCCATTGGAAATTGGTAGTATTTATAATATTACCGGTCCGGTTGATTACTATTATGGTTTCTACTGTATTAATCCACGTGACTCATTAGATGCGGAATATCTCGATACACCTCCATCCGCTTTCAGTTTAATCAGTCCGGCAGACGGTGATACGATCACCGATGCCGAGATCGTATCGGATTCTTTATTCCAGGTTGTCTGGCAAAAAGCGGAAGATCCTGACGGGGATATTGACTATTATGAATTTAATATGCTTAAGGATGATGCTCTCGTCGACGCAAAACAATTTACTGATACTTCAAATTACGTCAAGGCTCCTTCCTGGGAAGACAATGGAACCTATTATTGGTTTGTCGTGGCTTTTGATAATTATGGAGCATTCAGTGTATCGGATACGTTTGAGATTAATTTTAATCGTCAAAATCCGAATGCAATTAACGGTGAACCCAGCATTCCAAAAGTCTTCGCCCTCCATCAGAACTACCCGAATCCGTTCAATCCGATCACCACAATCAAGTACGATTTGCCAAAGGACGCACATGTAAAGATCGTGATTTATAATATCATCGGGCGTGAAGTGCGGACTCTGGTCAACGAAAAACAATCAGCCGGCTATCAAGCGATTCAGTGGAATGCCCGGGATAATTATGGAAAACAGGTCAGTTCCGGTTATTATATTTATATGATGCAGGCTGGCGACTTCCATAAGATTCATAAGATGATTTTGATCAAATAGCC
>CAZJIU010000089.1:0-8373 GCA_964546145.1 uncultured bacterium | reverse complement strand
GAAAAGACCAAGATTACTCCTGAGGCATCATTTATTGATGATCTGGGAGCCGACTCGCTCGATACAGTCGAATTAATTATGAAAATGGAAGAAGAGTTCGGAATCGAAATCCCTGATGAAGAGGCGGAAAAATTAAAAACCGTTGGTGATGTCGTAAACTACCTCGACAATCTCAAATAAAGTCCAATTCTTTATGAAAAAAAGAGTTGTTGTAACCGGTGCGGGCATCATTTCCCCCGTCGGGAACGATATCGCAACCTTTTGGAAAAACCTGGTGCACGGCATAAGTGGCATCGATAAAATCAGCGCTTTTCCCTGCAATGATTTGCCCGTTCAGATTGCCGCTGAAGTTAAGAATTTCGATCCAACTAAATGGATAGACCTGAAAGAGTCGAAACGAATGGATCGGGTAACCCAGTTCGGAGTAGCCGCTGCCGAACAAGCACTCCAAGACTCCGGTCTCCTCGATTATCACGTCAATCCCGAGCGGGTCGGTGTTATTGTCGGCTCCGGTATTGGTGGAATACAGACACTCGAACAGCAGCATGCGAATCTTTTGACCAAGGGCAGTCGCTTTGTCAGCCCGTTCTTTATCCCAATGATGATTCCGGATATTATCGCGGGACATATTGCCATATATCACGGTTTCCTCGGACCTAATTACTCGATTAGCTCGGCTTGTGCATCCTCATCTCACACTATCGGAATTGCGATGCAACATATCCTGAGTGGTGATGCGGATGTCATCATAACCGGCGGTGCCGAGGCGAGTATCTCACCCCTTTCGCTGGCCGGTTTCACCAATATGAAAGCCCTCTCCCGGCGTAATTCAGAGCCTAAAAAAGCCAGTCGGCCATTCGATCGCCAACGGGATGGTTTTATAATCGGTGAAGGTGCCGGCATTGTTGTGCTGGAAGAGCTAGAGCATGCTCTGAAGCGCGATGCGAACATTTATGCCGAAATAACTGGTTACGGATTCTCTGCCGATGCCTATCATATTACCGCCCCTCATCCGGAAGGTAAGGGTCAAGCCCTGGCAATTGAAGCCGCGATCAGGATGGCAGGCGCTCCGAAAGAATCCTATGATTATATTAATGCTCATGGAACCTCAACCCCACTTAATGACAAATTCGAAACAATCGCAATTAAAAAAGTGTTCGGTCAGAATGCATATAACTTAAGTATTAGTTCCACCAAATCTATGACTGGTCACCTTTTGGGAGCTACCGGAGGTCTTGAATTTATCGCCCTTTGTCTGACTCTCCGCAACCAAATCATTCCTCCCACGATTAACCTGGAGGAGCCAGATCCCGAATGCGATCTGAATTACACACCTAATAAAGCTGTCGAAAAAGAGGTCATCTACGGACTCAGCAGTAATTTCGGATTTGGTGGTCACAACGCGGTGTTAACTGCAAAAATATTCGAGCTCTGAGCATTGTCATTCTTAAAGAAATTTTTCAGTAGAAGATTTTCGAGCAATTTAGAACAAAAGATCGGATACGCCTTCCAAAATCCACAATTACTGGACATAGCGTTAACCCATCGTTCTTATGTGTCGTCAACCAACGATTCCTATGAACGGCTGGAATTTTTAGGTGATGCGGTACTCGAACTGGTCATTTCAGAATATCTATTTAAAAAATATCCAGCCAAACCGGAAGGTGAACTAACCAACTTGCGCTCGCTATTAGTAAACAGCAAAATATTATCCCAGGTCGCAGTATCGCTGGACTTACAAAAATATGTCAAGGTTGACAAAGGTCTAAACCTTAACTCTTCCGCTACACGCCAAAATCTACTCTCCAGCACCTTGGAGGCAGTAATTGGAGCAATCTATCTGGACGGGAGCATCTTACCCACCAAGAAGTTTATCCGTCAATCGCTGATCTCTCCGCGAGAAAAAGATGTCGAGCCGGCACAGTATAATTACAAAGGACAGTTAATCGAACATTGTCAGAAAAAAGGGCTAGGTCAACCCGTTTTCCAAATCGAAAAAATTGAAGGTCCGGATCATGCGCCGCATTATACAATTGCCGTCTATATCCGTCAGGAACTTGCTGGCCAGGGACAGGGTTCGACCAAACGGATTGCCGAACAGCAGGCCGCGGAAATCGCTTTTAAAAACCTCAATAAAAAAGGGTGACAAAATTTATCACCCCTTCGATTGTATTTTCTATCCGACTAATTATTTTTGGCTTCTTTTTCTAGTGAAATAATCTGATCCCGCAGTTTAGCCGCCAGCTCATAATTTTCATCATCAATGGCTACCTGTAGCTTCGTCTTCAATTCCACCAGCCGATCAAGTATTTCATTTTCGGTAGGAGCGGTGGTAGTAGCTCCTTTTTTCTCCTGAACCTCAAGACTGCTGGTCAATTGACCAGCCTCTTTCATTACTTTGTCGCTGACCATGATATTCGCATCAACTCGCAGGGCAATCGCAATGGCGTCACTTGGACGGCTGTCAATTTGATAATTGGTATGATTATGTTCATTAACCAGATTAATTTGAGCGTAAAAAGTGCCCCCGATAAGATCATTAATAATTACATCCTTTACACTGAGATCCAGCTGGTTAAGAAAGCGGACAAAAAGGTCATGGGTCATCGGGCGGGGCATTTTTACCTGCTCTAATGCAAGCGCGATAGATTGGGCTTCGAAAACTCCGACAATTACCGGCAAATGGCGATTACCGTTCCTCTCCTTCAGGATAATGGCATAACCCTTACTGGGCGGATAAAAGAAAATTTTATCTATGTCTACGTTAATCATTCCATTAAAATATATTGGGGTAATTCAGGATTCGCAAGGATAAAATTCGATTTTACCTGATTTAGGTTACTCTACCTTCTCACAGTAGAATTTTTTAAGTAAGGCATAAATTGTGGCGGCATCACGGGCTCTTAAAATTTTATCAGGCAATTCTTGAGTTAGCCGGATATCAAGTTTTCGAACAACATTGGAAATATTTTCCAGGGCATTAGCACTCACGCTGATGGAATGGATGCCCAGCGCCGCCAGGCCCACTAAAGCATAGCGGTCCGACGCCATTTCACCACAGACATTGACCGGGATATTGGCATCCGTAGCGGTCCGAACAATTTTACTCAGAGCTTGAAATAATTTCGGATGATAATAGTTCTTCGGTACTGAAGAATCTCGTGAAGTCCCGATTAGATAGAGGGCCAAATCGTTGGTACCGATGCTGAAAAAGTCAACTTCCAGGGCCAGTTCTTCCAGCTCATCCAGTACTCGTCTGGTTTCAATCATTGCACCCAATTGAATATTCCGCCGAAAAGGCATACCCTCCTGCTCCAGATCAGCCTGGATTTTGTGTAAAATCTCTTTGGTCTTAGCTACCTCCAGCACAGACATCACCAGCGGCAGCATGATCTGAATATTCCCAAAAGTGCTTGCCTTTAGCAGCGCCCGCAATTGCGTCTGTAAAATTTCAGGATTATCCAGTAAAAACCCGATTCCGCCCCATTCATCAAAGAGGTGGTCTTCGCGCAGAAGATCAAGATCCAGCATGGCCAATATTTTATCCCGACCAAAATCATACACTCTGAAAACCACCGGCAGGCGTTTCATTTTATCCAAAACTGCCTTATAAGCTTTAAACTGCTCTTCCTCCGACGGAATGGTATTTCTTTCAATACATAAATATTCGGTCCGAAATAATCCAATGCCCTGAATTAAATTGGGATTGAGAGCGTTTACTTCATCAACAAAACCAGCATTAATATAGATATGAAAAGGAATTCCATCTTTTGTGGTATTAGCAATTTTTCTGGTAATAATTTTGTTGCGGTGGTTGGCATACTCTTTAATGCGAACTCGATACTTCTTTTTTATCTCCTCGGTGATGTTCAATAAAATTTCTTCATTATCGGCATCGAGGATAATCTCCGAATAGGATACCAGTTCGTCAATCTGGGCAATGTTTGAGATATAGGGAACCCGAAAAGCGCGAGCTAAAATGCCGACATGTGAATCCACTCCACCAAAGCGGGTGATAATTCCCAAAGCCAGTTCATGGTCAATATGAATTAGGTCGCCTGGTGATATCTTCTCACTGACAATAATCGAGGGTTGCTGAATCCCCAGCAGATTATAGTCGGTCTGGTTACTAAGATGATAGATAACTCTTTTTTTAACATCCCTCAGATCGGCAGTTCGCTCTTTGAAATATTGGCTGTAAGAGTTAAGTAGCAACTTTTCATAACTTTCCATAACCTCATAATAGGACCAGGTGATGTTTTTCCTTTCCCGCCGCATCATTTCACGAACGGAATTAAACATCTCTTTATCTTGGACCGCAATCAACTGAGCTTCAATAATCCGGGCATGGTTTTCATCCAAATGATTCAGTACCAGATCCCGTACCTGAGTCAGTTCGGCAATTGATTTTTGAACCGCCTGTTGAAAGCGTTCCCATTCGCTGTCAAAATCCGCTTCCTGGACGAAATGCTTCGGCACTGGGAGATAGCTGCGTTCAAAATAAAAAATAGGACCGCTGACAATTCCGGGAGAGATTTTTATGCCTTTAATTTTTCGCACTATCTATTCCAGATTGAATTTATTCTGAGCCAACTTTACCAAACTCTCAACAGCTTCCGTTTCATCCTCACCTTCAGCTTCCACGGTCAAAAATGAACCAGGCTCAACTGCCAGCACTAAAATACCCAAAATACTCTTGGCATTAACGCGCACACCCTTATAAATCAGGAAAATATCCGATTTGAATTTCGAGGCAATTGTCACCAGCACTGTTGCCGGCCGGGTATGCAGCCCGTATTTATTGGTTATCTGGACTTCTTTAAAGGTCACTATCCTATCGCTGTCTCCGGGAAATTAAATTAATCGCAAAATTCAAATAATCAGCTGCCGGTTCGGGAATATGTTTTAATTGGTTCCGGGCACCTTGCAGTAACTCCGAAATTTTCTGCTTCGCCAGATCCAGTGCCTGATATTCTTGAAAAAGACCAATAATCGCCGCCCGATCATGCAGGCGGGTTTTTAAGAAGACTATAAAATCCTGCCGCTGTTGCTGATCCATTGCCGATTGGGCTACAATCAAGGGATATGTTTTTTTACCGGTGATAATATCACTGTCCAGACTTTTTCCCATATTAATTGTGTCGGAAGTAATCTCCAGCAGGTCATCCTGAATCTGAAATGCCTGACCTAATTCGATACCAAAGCAGTTTAAATCATCGGCAATTTTTTCGTCAACATCAGATAATAATGCTCCCAACTGGCAGGCAAGTCCTAAAAGGCGGCCGGTCTTTTTGCTCACCATGTGCAGATAATCCTCAGCCGTCACTTTCTCAGAATTTTCGTACTCCATATCCAAAGCCTGACCTTCGCAAATTTCCAGCATTGACTGACTGAACTCATAGCCCATCTGCCGCAGCCGTGGAGCTTGACACTCCATTAGCGAACGGAAGGCGATAGCCATTAATCCGTCGCCAGTCAAGATTGCTGTATTGGTATCCCATTTGACATGGACCGTTGCACAACCCCGGCGCTGCGTATCATTATCCATAATGTCATCATGGACCAGAGTAAAGGTATGCAGTAGTTCCACGGCTAAAGCAACCGGCAGAATTTTAGCATGTGGCACACCCAATCCTTCGCCAGTCAAAAAAGTCAATATTGGGCGAAGGCGTTTGCCCGATGCGACAGCACTGTAATTTATAGGTGCATATAAGCTAGATGGATAGTCGGGGAGACGCAGGTCCGCCAATCCTTTATCTATCTCTTTCTGATACCTTTGGACTAACTGGTTAAGATCCGTGTTCATAATTTAAAGTCTCTGAACTCAAGATATTTTAATCTTTCCGAATTCCTGCAATTTGTTAAGAACTAAATTTTTAATCTCGTATAGCCGTGCTTCAGTCTGGGCTTCAAAACGAGTAACGATGACCGGTTGGGTGTTGGATGAACGAACCAAACCCCACCCATCACCAAACTTAATCCGCACACCATCAACATCCAGGCACTCATAATGTGCTTTGAAATATTTACTCGCCTGACGGGAAATTGCAAATTTAGCGGCATCATCTTCACACTCCAAACGCATTTCGGGGGTCGAATAATAGCGCGGTAATTGAGCCATTCTTGCTGACAGCGAAGTAGTCGAATGAGAGACCATCTGAGCCAGGCGGGCACCCACATACATGGCATCGTCATAGCCATAGTAATCATCTCCAATAAAGATATGCCCGCTCATCTCACCGGCAAAGGGGACATGTTCCTCTTTCATTTTCTGTTTAATCAATGAATGACCAGTTTTCCAGATGATGGGGTTACCACCTTTGGCGGTAATTATCTCTTCGAGTGCCTGAGAACATTTCACATCGAACACTATTCCTGCACCGGGATATTTAGCAAAAATTTCGTCAAGGAAAAGGATTATAATATAATCTGCCCAGATGATTGAACCGGTGTCATCAACAATTCCAATGCGATCGGCGTCCCCATCAAAAGCAATCCCAAAATCATAATCACCTTGTTGCACAATCGCTATCAAATCTTTCAAGTTTTTTGTCACTGTTGGATCGGGATGATGATTAGGGAAGGAACCATCTACCTCACTGTATAATTCTGTGAGCTGGCAACCAATGCTCTTATATATTTCCGGGGCTGCCAGTCCGGCAGTCCCGTTGCCGCAATCCATTGCTACTCTAACTGGTCGGGCCAAATTTATCTTAGATATTACCATTCGCTTGTAATCTTCAAGGATTTCCTGTTTACTATACTTCCCTCTACCCGTGGCGAATTTGCCAGCTTCGATCAGAGATTTGATGTACTGGATATCTTTTCCAAAGACCGCCTTAGTATCATACGACATTTTAAATCCATTCATATTGGGTGGATTATGACTGCCGGTAATCTGAACTGCCCCATCAATCTCAAGCATAACCATACTGTAGTAGTTCACTGGCGTCGGCACAATGCCAATGTCAATCACATCAACTCCGGTCGAAAGCAAACCACTGGTAAAGGTTTCTTTCAGCTTTGGGGTTGATAATCGAACATCGCCGCTGATCGCGATTTTTCGGCCTCCCTTCTCCCGCACATAGGTGCCAAAACCTTTGCCCAGCAGAATTACAATCTCCTCCGGAAAATCTTCTGCCACTACGCCACGAATATCATACTCTCGAAAAATATAGGGATTCATTGTACCTCCTGACTAAAACCGAAATCAAACAGCGCCATCATACTTAAAAATGTGAAATTATCGCAATTACCAATTTGTATGATCCAGCCTTGGTAGTTTATTCCCAAATTCACATTATCAATAAAAAATCAATTGACATTAATTCAACATAAAATAGATAAATCCGCCCTTTTTTAAAAGCAGGATATTTTCCGTCGGTTTAGGATTCCCACAAGATAAAATTGGGATTTAAGAACTTTGCAAAGCTGGCTATGCAGTAAGTATTTATTTAAGATAACCAGCCAGCCATTCAAAAATCGTTTGATGCCAGAAACGGCTGTTCTGGGGTTTCTGGACGAAATGAGTCTCATCGGGAAAAATTACCAGCTTTGCCGGGATACCTTTTCGCCGCAAAGCTGTAAAGGCCATCAATCCTTCCGTATAACTCAACCGGTAATCCTGTTCCCCGTGAATGATCAGCATCGGTGTATTGAAATTTTGGACATAATTATGGGGCGACCACTTTTGATAATTAGTCTCATCTTCCCAGTAAGGGCCGTTAAATTCCCATTCGGGAAACCAGAGTTCCTCGGTAGAGAGATACATACTATAAAGATTGAAAGTACCATCATGATTGACTAGGGTTTTAAACGGCAATGTAAAAGCTGCCATATGCCCCTCAATCCAATTCACCATATAACCACCATAGGAAGCTCCGGCTGCCGCAATCCGGTTTTTATCGATAAACTTAAAAGTATCCAGGACGTATTTCTGCCCGGCAACCAGATCCTGAAACACTGCACCGCCCCAATCTTTGGAAATGCCATCGGTAAAAGCCTGCCCGTAACCGGTGCTACCACGTGGATTAATCATTACCATCACATAACCCTGGGCAGCCCATAATTGGATGTTCCAGCGATAATGGAAATCATCCTGCCAAGCCCCCTGCGGACCACCGTGAATAAAAAAGACTGCTGGATAACTTTTCTGCTTATTAAAAAATGGTGGTTTGACAATGAAACCATGCACCTTAGTCCTATTTGCACCAGCAAACCAGAAATCTTCGATATCGTTCATTTCCACATCATGCAACAGCTGCTCATTAAAATTGGTAATTTTCTGCGATTCGCCGGATTCTATCTTACCAGTATATAACTCGAAAGGCATGCTTGTCCGCTCATGCAAATAGGCAAAGGTCTTTCCATCAG
>CAZJIU010000088.1:0-8379 GCA_964546145.1 uncultured bacterium | reverse complement strand
AAATCTCGTTCCGGGGATTATACTCCGGAACGTTTGAAATTTGCCAGAATAGTCCTATATTTTTCGGTCTTTATTTAACAATTGCTTGCAATAGGTCAAAATGGAGTAGGATTTGGTTTAAAAGATTTTAGTGACGATTCAAAGGAGGGTTCAGAGGTATGGGAGTTAAATATTTATTTTTGATTGCACCAATTGGCTCGATTATCGCCCTGATAACAGCCTGGATATTTTATAAGTTGATGTTAAAAGGCGATCCGGGTAATGATTTGATGCAGAAGATCGCCTTGGCGGTCAGGAAAGGCGCTTTTGCTTATCTCAAACAGCAATACAAGATAGTTGCTCTATTCTTTTTTATAATTTTTCTCATATTCTTGATTATGGCTTATGTGCTGAATGTCCAGAATAAGTGGGTGCCGTTTTCGTTTCTGACGGGCGGGTTTTTTTCAGCCTTAGCCGGATTCTTCGGTATGAGTACGGCGACGCTAGCTTCCAACCGGACGGCAGAAGGTGCGCGCAAGTCGCTGAATGCCGGTTTACAGGTTGCCTTTCGCTCCGGCGCAGTGATGGGTTTGGTGGTTGTCGGTCTGGGATTACTGGATATTTCAATGTGGTTTTCAATTTTGTACTGGCTTGTTCCCAGTCTGGGATTTGATCGGATGAGTTTGGCGGCTATTACGACCACAATGCTGACTTTCGGGATGGGCGCATCTTTACAGGCGTTGTTTGCCCGAGTTGGCGGTGGAATCTTCACCAAAGCTGCGGATGTCGGTGCGGATTTGGTCGGAAAGGTCGAAGCCGGAATTCCGGAAGATGACCCACGCAATCCCGCCACGATTGCAGATAATGTCGGCGACAACGTTGGTGATGTTGCCGGGATGGGTGCCGATTTGTACGAATCATATTGCGGTTCGATCCTGGCTACGGCGGCGTTAGGAGTGGCCGCTTTCCAGGGACATCCGGTTCATAAGGTGTTAGCTGCGCTTTTAGCGCCGATGATCGTCGCGGGAGTCGGTAATATTTTCTCAGTAATTGGAGCATTTGCCGTGCGCACGGAAGAAAAAGCTGATCAACGGACATTATTAAAAGCTTTGGCACGGGGAGTCAACCTGAGTGTCGTTTTGATTGCATTATTTACCGCTGGGCTAATTTATTTCCTGAATTTACCGATGGGCATTGTCGCTTCCGTCATAACTGGATTGTTAGTCGGCTGGGTAATTGGAAAACTGACCGAATATTATACTTCGCAAAGTTTTAAACCGACCAGGTGGATCGCTGAGCAGTCCAAAACCGGTCCGGCGACAGTCATTATTGGTGGGCTTTCGACCGGCATGCTCTCAACCGGATTGCCGGTTCTGACGGCTGGCATCGGAATTATTTTAAGTTATGCCTTTGCAGGTGGATTCGGCCCGGATGCGAATCATATCAATCTTGGGCTGTATGGAATTAGTTTCGCCGCAGTCGGGATGCTCTCCACCCTGGGAATCACCCTGGCGACTGACGCGTACGGTCCAATCGCCGATAATGCCGGCGGAAACGCCGAAATGAGTGGATTACCGAAGGAAGTACGCCAGCGCACTGATGCCTTGGATTCGCTGGGTAATACGACTGCCGCAACCGGCAAAGGCTTTGCGATTGGCTCAGCGGCACTGACCGCGATGGCTTTGATTGCCGCTTATATCGAAGAGATCAAAGCCCAATTTTCCCATATTATCAATAATACGGCAATTTTACAGAACCTGTTAAACGATGTGAATATCCAGTTCGATCCCGGCGCTTCGCTGGAAACGTTACAACATTTGGTAGCGGTCAATCTGCACCTGCCGCAGTGGATCGAATACTATAATGTAACCCTGATGAATCCGCGCGTTTTGGTAGGGATGTTTTTCGGCGCGATGGTGACCTTTGTTTTCGCAGCTTTAGCCATGAGAGCAGTAGGTCGTGCCGCCGGTAATATGGTCGAAGAAGTCCGCCGTCAGTTCTGTGAGAAACCGGGTATCATGGAAGGCAAGGATGAACCGGATTACGCCAGCTGCGTGGCAATCAGTACCAAGGGTGCTCAGCATGAAATGATCCTGCCGTCACTGTTAGTCGTTTCGGTTCCGGTATTGGTCGGATTGATCCTGGGAGTTGCCGGTGTACTGGGAGTATTAGTTGGTGGCTTAACTACCGGTTTTGTGTTGGCGGTTATGCTGAACAATTCCGGTGGTGCCTGGGACAACGCCAAAAAATTTATCGAGGAAGGCAATCTCGGTGGTAAGGGCTCCGCCGCCCATAAAGCAGCGGTAGTCGGAGATACTGTTGGCGATCCCTGCAAAGACACTGCCGGTCCATGTCTGAATATCGTGATCAAATTGATGTCCACAGTTTCGATTGTAACAGTCGGTTTGGCAGTCAAATTCGGACCGGTTATCGGCACCTTGTTGGGAATCGGTCCCAGATAATTAAGTTTAAAAAAAATTCGGCGTGGTCCGTTTTGGGATCACGCCGTTTTTATTAATTTTAAAGACCAAAAAGTTTATTGATACTTGCAACTCCCGCTACTGCATTCTAAATTACAAAGCGTCTTCGGGACAGGGTGAAAATCCTGACCGGCGGTGAAAGTCCGCGAGTCCCGCCTGAAAGTGGGGCAGAGTCTGTGAAACCCAGACACCGACGGTAAAAGTCCGGATGGAAGAAGATTGGTAAGTTCCCGAAGATTCGGGAACTTTTTATGGATCTGCACCAAAAATTCATGCAACATGCTCTTGACCTGGCGGAGAAAGGGCGCGGTTTTACCAGTCCGAATCCTGCCGTTGGAGCAGTGATTGTTAATGATAACCGGATAATCGGTAGTGGCTTTCATCAATGTTTTGGCACGCCGCATGCTGAAGTTCTGGCAATTGAGGAGGCTGGTGCGGGTGCTAATGGTTCAGCGATGTATGTCAATCTCGAACCGTGTAATCACTACGGCAAAACCCCGCCATGTGTGGATAAGATTATCGCGGCAGGTATTGCAAAGGTATATGTTGGCATGATTGATCCCAATCCGCTGGTTAATGGCAGCGGTATTCGGCGGTTGAAAGAGGCAGGGATTGAGGTTTATATAGGTATTTTGGAAAATGAAGCCCGGCAGATCAATCGTGGTTTTATTTATCAATTTTTGAAGCAGAGGCCCTGGATTACTCTGAAGATGGCGGCGACTGCCGATGGCTTTATTGCCGATGTCAGCGGCAAAAGCCAGTGGATTACCAACACCGAAGCTCGCCAGTATGTCGGCGAACAGCGTTCGATCCATGATGCCATAATGGTAGGCATGGGAACTGTTTTCAAAGATGATCCGGCATTGCTGCCGGCACGGCAGGATGGCTATATTCCATACCGGGTAATTCTCGATGAACTCTTGAATATTCCTTACAGATTAAAACTGATTTCTGATGAATATAAGCGGCGGACGGTAATTCTGACTGCTCAAAAAGACAAAGACCGTAAGATCGAACAGCTGCGGCGGTCGGGCATCACTGTCCTGCCGGTAGATTGTGATTCTTTTGGCTGGATTAAATTATCCGCAGCGATGCGCAGCCTGCTGGAATTTGGAATTACCTCGATTTACTGCGAGGGTGGTGGGCAGCTTGCCGGTTCGCTGATTCAAGAGCGACTGGTTGACGAATTGCAGCTATTTATTGCGCCGAAAATTCTCGGCGAGGGGATAAAGGCTTTTGGTGGATTGATGAGATCTCTCGACGAGGCTATTCAACTAGAATGGCAGGAACCGCAAAAGTTGGGAGCGGATATTTTGCTAAGAGGAGTTTTGAAGTAATGTTTACCGGTCTGATCGAGGAAATGGGCAAGATTCTGAGAATTCAATCCAACTCAGCCGGGAAATTATTCCAGATTGCAGCGCAGAAGGTTGTCCAGGATTTGAAAATCGGGGAGAGTGTTGCGATAGATGGTGCCTGCTTGAGTGTGGTCGAGTTTGAATCAAACTCCTTTACAGTCCAGGCGGTTCAGGAGACTCTAAGGAAATCAACTCTGAGTTTTTTAAAAGTAGGTGATCATGTCAATTTGGAACGGGCGATGCTGGCTACCAGTCGCTTTGGGGGACATTTTGTCCAGGGGCATGTAGATGGCATGGGAAAATTGATCAGCCTGAAATCGCTCGGAGAATCGGGTGAAATGTCGCTGCTAGTGCCTGATGAGTTACTGAAGTACATTGTTCCAAAAGGCTCGATTGCGATTAATGGCATCAGCCTGACGGTCGTTTCGGTCGAAAGTGCAGTGGTGCAGATTGCGCTTATTCCTTTGACCCTGACCGAGACCAATTTGAAGTACAAGAAAAACGGTGATTTCTTGAATATTGAGGTTGACCTGCTGGCAAAGTATATTGAGAAGTTTGCGAATCGGGAACCGATTTCTGAAGTGAAGATTAAAAGTTGGGGCTACGATTCACAAGATCGGAAACGGAAATGAATTAGTTAATGAAAAATTATAGTGAAGAGGATAAAGAGGTGAATTTCAACACTATCGAAGAAGCGATTGCGGATTATAAAAAGGGGAAATTTGTTATTGTTGTAGATGATGAAAACCGGGAGAATGAGGGTGATTTCATTATTGCGGCGGAAAAAATTACCCCTGAGGCAGTTAATTTCATGGCAAAGTATGCCCGGGGCTTGATGTGCGTCGGTCTGATGGAAGAGCGAGCCAGGGAGCTGAAGCTGGATTTAATGGTGCAGGAGAATACTGCCCTGCATCAAACCAGTTTTACGGTTAGTGTGGATTGCGTCAAGGGAACGACAACCGGGATTTCGGCAGCTGACCGGGCAGCGACGATCAAAGCCTTGGCGGATCCACTGACCAATCCGAGTGATCTGGGCCGGCCGGGTCACATTTTCCCCATCGTCGCCCGACCAGGTGGTGTCTTGCGGCGGGCGGGTCATACCGAAGCTTCGGTAGATCTGGCGCGGCTCGCGGGCTTGAGTCCAATCAGTGTAATGTGTGAGATTATGGATGATTCCGGTGAAATGGCGCATGGTGAATCTCTGTATAAAATTGCCCGGGAGCATGGGATAAAAATTATTACCGTAGCCCAATTAATCGAATATCGCCGCAAGTATGAGCGTTTCATTGAGCGGATCAGCGAAGCGGCTCTGCCAACCAAAATTGGCAAATTCAGGATTATCGTCTATTTGGATCATCTTACGGACAAGGAGCATGTGGCGCTGGTGATGGGTGATGTTATTAAAGACGAGCCGATCATGGTGCGGGTGCATTCGGAATGCCTTACCGGAGATGTCTTTGGATCACTGCGCTGTGATTGCGGCGAACAACTGGCCCGGGCGATGGAGATGATCAAACAGGAAGGTAAAGGGATCATTCTTTACCTGCGACAGGAGGGTCGGGGAATTGGACTGAGACATAAAATCAGTGCTTATAACTTACAGGATAAAGGGATGGATACGGTCGAAGCCAATGTCCAATTGGGTTTCCAGGCGGATTTGCGGGAATACGGAATGGGAGCTCAGATACTCTCCGATCTAGGAATTAAAAAAATGCGCTTGCTGACTAATAATCCGAAAAAGATTATTGGACTGCAGGGTTACGGACTGGAGATTGTGGATCGTATTCCAATTGAGGTAACTCCGAATCCAGATAACGTAAAGTATTTAGAAACAAAGCGTGATAAGCTGGGACATTTGATTTTAAATAAAAAATAGTAGGTGAAATTATGGCAAAAGTGTTTGAAGGCGTCTTATCAGCCGAGAAAATGAAAGCGGCGATTGTCGTCAGCCGTTTCAATGATCTGGTTACCAAAGAGCTGCTCGAAGGAGCACTCGATTGTTTGAAAAGACATGGCGCTGCCGAGGATAATATCCAGATTTACTGGGTCCCTGGTGCAATGGAGATTCCACCGGTTGCCAAGGCAATCGCGGTGGCAAAAAAGGTTGATGGGGTCATTTGCCTCGGGGCGGTAATCCGCGGCGCAACGCCGCATTTCGATGTGGTGGCGGCTGAATCATCCAAGGGTGTCGCCCGTCTGGCAATGGAAGCAGAAATTCCGGTAATCTATGGAATATTGACTACCGATTCAATCGAACAGGCACTGGAACGAGCCGGAACAAAAGCGGGAAACAAAGGTTGGGATGCGGCATTGAATATGATTGAACTGGCTAATCTAATGCGCACGATCAAAAGGGAATAATTGACGCTGAAACGGCTTCTTCTAATTATCTGTTTCCTGCCAATTTTTGCAGTGGGTCAATCTATTGTTGGAGAGTGGGGTAGTTATACCTCGACTTTAGCCGTCAATAGTGTAGTTTGTAGTGGTAGATATATTTACGGAGCCAGCTGTGGCGGATTACTGGAATTCGATCCGGAAACACAGGAATTTCAGACCTATACCAGTCATGACGGCTTAACCAGCAATGATATTAAATGCCTGGCTTTGGATAAATTCGACAATTTCTGGTTGGGAATGAGTTCGCCAAATGGTGAGATCAATGTCTGGAATATCGAGCAGCGGAGAGTTGAGCAAACCTTTACATCTTTTACTTTTGGTAATGAGCTTACCGAAATTGCGGCAATTTCTTTCTCGGAGAATGCCGCCTTTGCGGCTTATCAGTTCAATGTTGATTGGGGGATTGCTTATTTCAAAGTTGTCGGAGATAAGTATGAGTATCGCGAACGGTTTGAAAATTTCCCAGTTACGGTGTTTGGGATATATGCGCTTAGCGTAATTAATGATACACTCTGGGTCTCCACCGATGGCGGATTAATTTATGCTGATCTGCATCAAAACGATTTAAAGCCAACATCTGCCTGGAAAATAGTTACCGGTGAAATTGCCGGTACAATGTCAAATGTGATTCGTTATCAGGATACGTTAACCGTAGCCTCCGGATCTTCATTATATCAGATTATCGATGGTCAGGCCGTTTTGTTGGATAGTAGTTTTACTCAAAATATTTTGGTCTTATTTACCAATCCGGCTGGGATATTGTATTGCATTTCCAGCGGCGCCGTTTATCGCTATAAAAATCCTGGCTGGAGCAGGGTGCTGTCAAGTTACGTTACCAGTTGCGATTTTGATGAAAATGGAATTTTATGGGGCGGCTCGTCTACCAAATGTCTCTGGTCGTACGCCAACGGGAAAGCAGAATTCTACCTACCCAACACAATGCTCGAAAATATCTACACCTCCCTGTATGTCAATCCCGATGGAAATTTGATCGCTGGTGCTCCCGCAGGAATCAGTGTGAAAACAGCTCAGGGATGGTATAATATCAAAAGGTCAAATGATAAAATATTGGTGCACTCTCCCACTGAGCGAGACTGGTCACAATTTGTTGCCGATACGATTGCTTTTAGCAATTCTGAACGAATCTATGCAATCGTCCGGCGCAGTGACGAGCACTATTTCTTTGCCCTCTACGGTTCGCATCAGACAACTCCGAAGCCCGGCGCGCTGCTGGATTTTAATCTTGACGATCTGGTAAACTATGATGTTTATGATACAACCGATCAGAAAATTGCCGGGTCCGAGGGAAAAGGCGGGACAGCGACCTATCTGAAAGTTGCTGCCCTGGAAATGGATCGCCATGACAATCTATGGATTACAACCTCTAATGCACAGAATGATAATACCCTTACAGTTCTGACTAACGATAATCAGTGGATTCACTTTTATATGAGTGATTCGCATAATTATCTGAATTATCACCCAACGGCGGTGGTAATTGATGCTAATGACCGGGTGTGGATCTCTTCGGAAGTATTCAGCGGTGATACCCCGGCACCAGCGGCAGGCGGAATCGCCGTGCTGGACTACAACGGCACACTGGCAGATAAAAGTGATGACCAGTGGTACTGGATTACAACTAGTGATGGTCTTGCCGATAACGCCGTATTTGCGCTGGCATTTGATCGTGTCGCTGAGTTGTGGATCATGACCGCTGATGGTATTCAGCGGGCGGTTATTGCGGATAATTTCCCGAATCCGGTATTCAGCCAGGTAGATGATGCGGTATTGACCAGTGTCGCCTTTGCCAAGGAGTGTCGCATCCGCGTAGATGATATGAATAATAAATGGATAACTACCGTCGGCATGGGCATTAAAGTCTATACTTATAATGGCATTTGGCTCAACGATGTCGAGGGCTTTACCACTCATAATTCCGGTCTTCTGAGCAATACCGTTCTGGATGTGGCTTTTAATAATCAGGAGGGTCTGGTTTATATAGCAACCAGTAAAGGCATCTCGATTTATAAATCACCTTACGCTGTCTATGGCAAGCAATATCGCAGTTTAAAAATTTTTCCCAGTCCTTATAAAATTCCCGATCAGCAGCCAATGATAATTGATGGCTTGCTCCAGGATTCCGAGGTGAAAATTATGACCATTGACGG
>CAZJIU010000087.1:2034-8788 GCA_964546145.1 uncultured bacterium | reverse complement strand
TGGGCGATGGAGCAGTCCGGATCTGTAAAAATGGGCTTTTCTTGATTGAGCAACCGACCTTCAAGCCGATTCCGACCATGAACCGACTGGCACAGGAGGCGCTCAGTATGCTGCGAGACAGCATTGATGCTTTTATCAATGAGGACGCCGACTCGGCTCAAAACATTTGTTTCCGCGATGATATTGTTGATGATCTGCGGGATAAAATCCTTGCCGATCTGACTCAATCCATGAGTGAATTACCCACGACTGTACCCGTTGCGCTACGACTAATGGACATCAGCCGCAAGCTGGAGCGGGCTGCCGATCTTTCGACCAATCTCTGCGAAGATATTATTTTCATGGTGCAGGGACGGGTCATCAAGCATCATAAAGGGGAATGAAATAATTGGAATGGATTGTGATAGATTAACGTTTATTATGGTTAGATAAGCTCTCTGATTTCTTTTTCTAATTTTGGTAAATCTCTAATTGCTATTCCCCAAATTATCTCTGACGATACACTATCATAACCGTGGATTATTCTGTTTCTTGTATCTACTATTTTTCTGGCGTTTGCTATTGGGTATTCGGGCTTGAGTTTTAAGATTCTGTTTAAGGCTTCTCCAATTATTTCAACGTTCCTCTCAATTGCACGTTGGGTTTTCAAATCGTTTTGAAATTCATGAAAGTTCTTTTTTTCGGGAAGAAAACGATTAATCTCATCAATAGCTTGAATAATATCTATCAGCCAGGTTTTTATTTCATTTTCCATAAACCAACACCTTTGTCTTCTCAATTTGGTCTTTTAAATATTTATTCCTGATTGCTTTCTGCTCCAAAAGGTCTATCTTTCTTTGGAATAATTTCTCCAATTCAAATTTTAGGTTGAAGTAGTAATCACAGTACTTAAGAGGATCATTTTCATTAATTTCAACTATCAGATCAATATCACTGTCCGGGCTAAGGTTATCGTTAATTATCGAACCAAATGCAAAGAGGGATTTAACATTATTGGCATTACATGCTTGATTAATTTGTTTTATATGTTGTTTTATTGTTCTCATCACAATAAAGATATGAAAAATGGCGCTGCTTTTCAATATTGTATTTGAGATTTTTGTCTAATAGCTAAAATCTCCGTGATTCCTCCGCGTTCCTCCGTGTCAGTAAAATAGTATTTTATGTGTGATCCATATTGTTTTTTTAAACGCCGATTGAATTTATATTATAACCAGGGAGCAGGATTTTTGAAAGTAAGCAGCGAATTTGATCAAAAAAATATTATCTGAAACAATATTCAGAATTATTCTGGGCTTATTAATTATTGTCCTTAATTGTGGAATAATATGGGCGCAGCAGACGCCTTACTCCGGAACACCGGCGCCTGTTCCCGGGCGAATTGAAGCTGAAAATTTCGATAATGGCGATGAGGGAGAAGCTTATTATGATAGTGATGACTCCAACAGCGGTGGGGAATACCGGAGCAGCAGCGGTGTGGATATTGAGATATGCTATGAAGAAGGTGTTGCAGTCGGCTATAACGTTGGTTGGATCAATGCTGGTGAGTGGATTGAATACACTGTTAACGTCGCTAAAGATTCGATGTATATCTTCGAATTCAGGGTTGCTTCGGAATCGGCTGGTGGGACTTTCCATTTTGAGGTGGATGGCGATAATCTGACCGGTTCGGTTCAATTCGAAGCTACGGGTGGTTGGCAAATCTGGATTACCGTATCCGCTGAAGATATACCCTTAACGAAGGGTGAACATATTTTACGATTTTATGCTGAGACATCTAATTTCAATATCAACTATGTGGATATTGATTATCAGATAGTCCGGATTCCCCCGGTGGTGCAAATTACTGCTCCTAAGGATAATTCTGAATTTGAATCGGGCTCGGATATTTTGATTACTGCCGCCGCTTCGGATCCCAATGGTCAGGTGGTGAAAGTTGAATTTTATGCTGATGAGATGCTTCTTGCTGTAGATGAGACCGCTCCCTACGAACATCTCTGGCAGAAGCCTCCACCAGGAAATTATGATTTGCGGGCTATCGCGACCGATAATGATTTTAATTCAACAACTTCGGAAAGGGTAGATGTCCGGGTTCTTTTCCCAAAGTATAATTACGAGCTGTTTTTTTCGCATCCACACGGTTTTTATTACAACCCATTTACCCTGACTATTTCCTGTAACTCGACCGAGATAACGATTCACTACACCCTGGATGGTTCCAATCCGCTAACTTCAACGACGGCGAAGTCGCTGGCGTCACCGGCAAATATTCAGATTTCACCAACCAGTACTGTTGGTCGCGGTCGTACTCCCGGTGTCGTCGTACGGGCAGTTGGCGTGAAGGGTAATATTCAGCAGACATTAATTGTCACTCGGACTTACATTTTTGTGAATGAGGTTCGCAATCAAGGGCATCCTGGCGAGGTTTGGCCTAATAGCGGTGTCAATGGTCAGTCATGGAGTTATAATATGAATCAAAGTGTAGTCAATGACTCCCGCTATACCAACCTGATTGACGATGCGTTGCTGGATATTCCGTCAATTTCGCTGGTTGCTGATCTTGGTTGTTTTTTTGATAAGGATAGCGGTATCTATGTCAATGCTGAATATCATGGTCGGGAGTGGGAAAGACCGGTATCAGTCGAATTAATCAACCCGGATGGTACGGAAGGATTTCAGATTGGCGCCGGGATCAGGATTAGGGGTGGTTGGAGTCGGCATGGCAATTATCCTAAACATGCCTTTCGACTATTTTTCCGGGAAGAGTACGGCAAGTCGAAGTTAGAGTATCCTATTTTTGAGGATGAAGGTGTGACTGAATTCAAGAAATTGGATTTGCGTACCTCTCAGAATTATGCCTGGAGTAATGGCTATATTTGGGAAAATACGATGAATCGGGATGTGTTCTCCCGCGATCTACAGGCGCAAATGGATCAGCCGTATACCCGCAGTCGTTATTATCATCTGTATATTGATGGTGAGTACTGGGGTTTATATCAATCACAGGAGCGTCCGGAAGCGGAATTCGCCGAGAGCTATTTGGGCGGGGATGAAGACGATTATGATATAGTCAAAGTGGACATTGGGGAGGATTTCAATCTGTACGAACTTGAGGCAACCGATGGTAATCTGGATGGCTGGCAAGCGGTCTGGCAAGCCGGACAAACCGGATTTAGTGACGCTGTTAATTACTTTAAATTAGAGGGCAGGAAATCTGATGGCAGTTACAATCCAAGCGGAAAAAAATTGGTAGATATTGATAACCTAATTGACTACATGATCATCATTTTTTATACCGGCAACTTCGATGCGCCGGTCAGTAAGTTCAAGGGTGAAACCAGTCCCAATAATTTTTATGCAATCTATAACCGCAATGCTAATGAAGGTTTTAAATTTTTTGCGCATGATGCCGAACATACATTGCTTGCCCATGAATATTCACCTGGAATCGGTCTCAATGAGGATCGGGTCAATATTACTTTTTACGTCAGTTCCTTTTTCAAGTCTCACCCGCAATGGCTGCATAAAAAATTAGCGGAGAATGAAGATTACCGGATGCGCTTTGCCGATCGGGTCTATCGGCACTTTTTCAATGAAGGGGTAATTCAGCCGGAGCGCCTGACCGAGATTTTCATGAAGACTGCTAACGCAATTAATCTGGCAATTATTGCGGAATCGGCACGTTGGGGCGATCTTCAGCGTTCCAAGCATAATGCCTGGGAGCCGGCGATTAACGAAATTGTTATCGGATTTTTTCCCTATCGGAGTGAGATTGTTCTGGATCAATTTCGCACTGCTGATCTTTATCCGAATATCGAACCACCGGTCTTCTGGTTCGAAAGCCAGGAAATCACCCGGAGCTCCTTCCCGATAAGTTCAGGTTTTAAACTATCTTTGACGAATCCTAATGGAAATGAGGGGACGATTTACTATACCCTGGATGGCAGTGACCCACGGTTAATCGGCGGAGGCGTGTCGAGCACTGCGCATCAGGCTGATGATGGTCAGGCAATCGATATTTCTGTGACTACTTTGCTCAAAGCGCGGATTAAAGCGAATGATGTCTGGAGTGCACTGCACGAAGTTTTACTTTTTACTGATGATGATTTGAATGGTTTGAGAATAACTGAAATCCACTATCATCCACTCGATCAGGGAACGACAGATGGGAAAAATTTTGAGTTTTTGGAACTGTATAGTGCTGGAAGTAATGTCCTGAATCTCTCTCAGTCGAGATTTATCAGTGGAGTGGATTATGTTTTTCCAGCCGGGACGGTTCTTAACGTCGGGCAGTATCTGGTTCTGGCTTCTAATCTAACAGATTTTGAGGAGCGCTATAAATTTCGGCCCTTTGGTCAATACCAGGGACAGCTTGATAATGCCGGAGAGCAGCTGGTTCTTGCCAATCCCGAGGGAGATTCGTTGATTGTCATCAATTACAGTGATCAGGCGCCCTGGCCAGTTGAAGCCGATGGAGCCGGGTATTCACTGGTGTGGACAGATGCGCTTGGCGATGACGACCAAAATAATCCTTTAAATTGGAAAGCTTCCCGCAAAGTGCATGGCTCACCTGGCTTTGATGATGCGGTAGAGTCGGTTTCCGGTTCAGACTGGTCGCTTCCCAGGAAGTTTCAATTGTATTCGAACTATCCCAATCCTTTCAATTCATCTACAACGATAGGATTCGATGTTCCCCTTGCCGTCCAGGTACGGTTGACTATTTATGATTTACTCGGTAGAACGGTGGAAATCCTGGTTAATAAAAAATTTGTGCCTGGGCATTATACGGTTCGCTGGAATACCGCTGACCAATCGGCAGGCTTATATTTTTATCGTATTCAGGCTGGTGAATTCACTCGAACCGGTAAAATGCTTTTAGTAAAATAAGATAGAAATTAAAAACGTCGAGAAACCTTCTCGATTAAATATTTCAGTTTATCTAATTATTGTTTCTTTATCGCATCAGGATCATTTTCCGGGTGCTTGTCCATTTGCCTGCAGTGATTTTATAAAAATATAATCCTGAAGTGACTACATGCCCGGTATCGTCCAGACCCTGCCATTCAATTTGATAACGCCCTGCCGGTTTTTCCTCTTGCATTAAACGGGTGATACGCCGACCAATCAGATCATAAATATCAATTGTCACTTTAGCAGTTTGGGGGAGATCAAATGCGATGGTGGTTGTCGGATTAAACGGATTAGGATAATTTTGATAAAGAGCAAACACTTTTGGAATTTGTAAACCATTTTCGGAAGTGAGGCTGACGGCTCCTATATTCGTAGATCCCGGTGTAGGTATGTTAAAAGTTTTCCATTTATTACCGCCATCATCAACTCTACCGTAGGATACATCATCAGATTGATGACCAAAGTTGATCGAATCAATATAAGCAAATGTATCCGCATCGAACTGGAAAAGGGCAAGCTGCTCCCCATTGGCACTTAATTGGAATCCAAGATGATTGACTCCCTGGGAAATGTCGCCGTCCGCCCATAAAATTAAAAATTGACCTGGCTGAATTGTCGTTAAGTCGGGCTGATCGGTTGGGATTTGCCAGTGACCGGGATTACTGAAATTATCGCTTAGGTACATCCCACCGAGATCAACCGGGAATTCACCTTTATTATAGATCTCGATCCAGTCGTCGTATTCGCCGGCATTATCGGCGATTGTTCGGGTATTGGCAGCCATAAATTCATTAATGCAAATATTGGAATAATCGGATGGTCCCTGGTTAAAAAAGAAAGCACCCATATCCGCTCGCGTATCGTCTGGATCATTCGGGCTATCCGGATCGCCAGTATCAATGCAGGGGGAGTCGGCATGTAGATTGAAATTATAATTGTTAGTTGCGATAAAATGTGGATCGCCTTTGATATTGCCCAAACCGTCGAGCAGATTTTTATCTGAGATTGAATAGACGATCTGGACAGTCGATTTTTCATCCTGGGAAAATTCAGCAGCGCTCATCTCTGCAAAAATCGTATTTCTGACTGATGCAAAACCGCCACCCTGGTTCGCGACTTTTTCGTAGCAGGCGATGCCAACGCTGTCATCGTAGAATGTGTTGCGATCAATAGTCGCCGTCGAGCTGTCTTTAACGGCAACAGCCATAGACGTATTGACCACCAGGTTACCGCGGATGATCGTATCGGTGGATTTCTCTCCCACCGAAATGCCTTTGTCCGGGCAATCGAACACCCGGTTATTTTCGATCAAGACATTTTTAGAAGCGCCGATATCGATACCATCGCGATTCGAATTGGTGCTGATAATATTTATGCGGTTGTTGCGGATAATGCCATTATCAACGTAATCGAAATCCAGTTCGCCATTGCCAAAGAGATGGCAGTTCTCGATCCGCGCGCTGGCAGACTGAATATGAGCAATATCATCTCCGGCGCCCGTTCCATCCAGCGAAGAATTCGTAATGATAATGGTACCACCTTGCCCGTCAAACGGCTGACCAACATTTTGCATGGTCACATCGTCGAGCGTGATACCCGAATTATAGGTTGACACAGCTGCTTTGAATCGTGCGGCGTCGGCCCCGGTCGTGGCACCGTCTAATTTTACATAGGATAAGGATGATGGTCCTGTTGTATTTTCAAAACAGAGCGCTCCCCAGCGACTGCTGATGCCGATGCCGCGGATGGTGATCGGTAAGTCCTCGCTGCCATTAGCTAATAACTGTCCGTTGACATAGATGCTTTTACCTTCAGCCAATTGGATTTCAACGCCAGGTTCCAG